>DATDNV010000451.1:0-4801 GCA_036518075.1 Thermoanaerobaculia bacterium | reverse complement strand
CGCACCAGCCCAGGAAACCCAGTCCGACCGCCGAGAGATAGCGGCTTCGGTGCGCCCCGGAAAAACTCCGGATCCTCGCGTCGGTCACCTCGGCATGCCGCTGGTAGCGCTCGAGCCGCGCGGAGAGCGGCTTCCACGCGGACAGGCGCCGCAGGATCGGCCGGTAGGTCCCGCGCCGCATCGCCCAGGTCAAGAGCAGCAGCAGAGCGAGCAGGCCGGCCGCGCCCGCGATCGCCGCGACTCGAGCCGCGAGAGGCATCGGAAACCGCCAGACCGCATACGCGACTCCGAGCGTCACGAAGGCGCATTGAGCCAGCAGATCCGCCTGCTTGTGGACCGTGAGCGACGCCAGCGCAACGCCCATGCCCGTGCGCTCGCCCAGAAGACGCGTCTTGACCGGCTCACCGGCGACACCCCCGGGGGCGAGGTAGTTGACCGAGTCGCCCGCCAGATAAACGGCGAAGAGATTCGGCAGGCGCGAGGGAGCCGGGAGCGGCTCGATCACGAGCCACCAGCCGACGGCCGAGGCGCATTGCGTCAACACATAAATGGCGACGAGGAAGAAAAACCGGCCCGCGCCGATGCGCTCGAGATTAGCGGCGATGGCGGGCCAGCCGACCGCGTGGAAAAGCAGTACGGCAACGAGAATTCCCGCCGCCAGAAGAACGGCTCGAATGAGAGTCCGGGACCGCGGCGTCTCGCGGCGCGGGGAAGGCGTCGAGTCCATGAAGGCTCTGGCCGCGGGGGTCAGACGACCGGCAGGAGAGCCTTGAGCTCGTTGGGCAGCGGGAAGACGACGTCTTCATGCACCGTCTCGAACTCCTGGACGTCCTGCACGCCCAGCTTCTCACGCGCAAATTGCACGACTTCTTGAACGAGAACCTCCGGCGCCGAAGCGCTCGCCGTCAGCCCCAGAACGCGAACGCCCGCAAGCCATTCAGGCCGGATGTCGGCCGCGCGTTCGATCAGGTGCGACCGGGCTCCCTCCGCCCGCGCGACCTCGCACATGCGCAGCGAGTTGGAGCTGTTGGGCGCGCCCAGAACGAGAAGCAGGTCGACATGGGGGACCATCGCCTTGACCGCGTCCTGGCGATTCTGAGTCGCATAGCAAATGTCCTGTTTGCCGGGGCCCACGAGCTTCGGGAAGCGGCGCTTGAGCACGTTGAGGATCTCGCGCGTGTCGTCGATTGACAGCGTCGTCTGCGTCAGGTACGCAACGCGATTCGCGTCGGGGACTTCGACCTTTTCGGCGTCCTCGATCGACTCGATCAGACGCATCGCGTCAGGCGCTTCGCCGAGCGTTCCCGTCGTTTCGTCGTGATCCTCGTGGCCGATCAGCAGAATCGTGTAGCCGTTCTTGACGTAATGGATCGCTTCCAGGTGCACCTTCGTCACCAGAGGACAGGTGGCATCGATCGTCTTCAGCCCGCGCGCGCGCGCGCGGACGCGCACCTCCGGCGATACCCCGTGCGCCGAGAAGACGAGCCAGGAGCCGTCCGGCGCCTCGTCCACTTCTTCGACGAAGCGCGCGCCCTTGGCTCGGAGCTCATCCACGACGAAGCGGTTGTGAATGATCTCGCGGCGGACATAGACCGGACCGTCGCAGACTTCGAGCGCCTTCTCGACGACGTCGATGGCGCGCACCACGCCGGCGCAGAAGCCGCGCAGCCCGGCAACGAGGAGCTTTTCGACTCGAGCGATCGGGACGGCGGCCGCTTTCGCGGGAACGGTCTCGGTCACCAATTCACCGTCTCCAGGAAGGATTCCTTGCGCGATCCGGCGGCTTTCTTGGGATCGCCCGGCGAGGAGGCTGCCTTCGCCAGATCGGGGAAAAGCGCAAGCGCCGTCTCGACGACCCCGGCGGCGTCGAGCTTGAGATTCGATCGCTGGAGCGCCGCCGGGCTGTGCTCGACGAATTGATCCGGTATTCCATGGCAGCGGAGGTTTTCTGCGTTCCATCCTTCCGCGTGAAACACCTCCAGCACCGCGGATCCGAAGCCGCCCATCAGCAAGTGCTCCTCGAGCGTGAGCAGGCGCACGGACGTCTCCCGGGCGCCGCGCAGCAGTTCGCGGTCCAGCGGTTTGGCGTAGCGCATGTTGGCGGCGCCGCAGTCGATTCCACGCTCGGCGAGGTTCCGGGCCGCTTCGACCGCGACCGGGACCATGGAGCCGTAGGCGAGAAGGCAGAGATCCTTTCCCTTGTGCAGCATCTCCCCCCGACCGATCGGAATCGTCTCGAGGCGCGTGTCGAGCGCGACGCCGAGCCCCGCGCCGCGCGGATAGCGGAGGGTGAACGGCTTCCCGGACGAGAGAGCCGTGAAGAGCAGGTGCTGAAGCTCGTTCTCGTCCTTGGGAGCCGCCACCGTCATGTTCGGTATGCCGCGCGTGTACGCGATGTCGTAGATGCCGTGGTGCGTCTTCCCGTCGTCGCCGACGAGGCCGGCGCGGTCGGCGCAGATCGTCACCGGGAGATTCTGCAGGCAGACATCATGGATGAGCTGGTCGTAAGAGCGCTGGAGAAACGTCGAGTAGATTGCGACGACCGGCTTCCGTCCGGCCTTCGCCATTCCCGCGGCCATGATGACCGCGTGCTCTTCCGCGATGCCGACGTCGTAGACGCGGCTCGGAAAGCGCTTGCGAACCTCGGTCAACGCCGTTCCCTCCAGCATGGCGGCGCTGATCGCGACGATCTTCTCGTCTCTCTCCATGAGCGATGTCAGCGTGCGCGCGAACACCTGGGAGTAAGTAAACCGCGGGGCGGAACCGGGAGCGCCCGTCGGCGTTCCGGGCTGATGAAACTTGGAGGGGTTCTCCTCCGCGAGGTCGTAGCCGCGGCCTTTGTGCGTGAGCGTGTGGATCACGACTGGCGTTCCATCCTGCGATGCCTCACGCGCCCGCGCAAATGCGTCCTCGAGCTCGGTGAAGTCGTGCCCGTCGACGGGGCCGACGTAGTGGAAGCCGAGCTCGTCCCAGATGAGATTGGGGAAGAAGAGGCCTTCCACCGAGCTCTTCCACTTTCGGGCGAGTTCCCACGCTTTGTCGCCGTGGGGGAGCCGCTTGAAGAAACGGTGGCCGGCCTTCGTGAGCTTGCCGTAGGCCGGGTGAAGCTCGAATCGGTTTCGCCAGTGCGCGAGCCATCCGACGTTCTCCGAGATCGACCAGCCGTTGTCGTTCAGGACCACGATGAGTCGTTTCGGCTTGACGTGCACGATGTTGTTCAGCGCCTCGTAGCTCGGGCCGGAGGTCAGCGCGCCGTCTCCCACGATGACGACGACGTAAGGATCGTCGGTCGAGCCCTGGAGGGCGATCGACAGGCCGAGTCCATAAGACAGTCCGGTTCCCGCATGGCCGGCGGCGAGCGTGTCGTGGGGGCTCTCCTTCGGTTCGGCGAAACCGGAGAGGCCGCCCGGCGTGCGAATCGACGCGAAGCGGTCCCGCCGCCCCGTGACCAGCTTGTGGGTGTAGCACTGGTTGGAGGTGTCCCAGACCAGCCGATCCTTAGGGCTGTCGAACGCGCGATGCAGGGCAAGAGTCAGCTCGACGACGCCCAGGTTCGAGGCGAGGTGGCCGCCGGTTTTGGTGATGGTCTCGACGATCACTTCCCGGCAATCCTTGGCGAGATGGCGTAGCTGCGTGTGGCTCAGGCCTTTGAGGTCACTCGGACCTTCGATCCGCTTGAGAAAGTTCATAAGTTACGAGCCGGCCGCCCCCTTCACTGGAAGTGAGATATTCTCCCCGGCCGGGCAAGGTTTCCGAAGCCGGAGCCGTAAAAAGCGAAAGTATATCAGGCGGGAAGTCTTTGCCTGGACGTGGGTTGTCCGCCGGCGGCTCGTCGTCAGCTGGGAACCGCCGAGGCAAGAAAATTCGGAGGACCATGGAAGCCATTCGCGTCGGTTCGGAAGAGCACAAGCGTCTCTTTTGTAGGACGTTCATCGAGACTCACGACCCGTTCCGGCCGGAGGAGATTGTCTGGCCGGACATGGACGAGCAGAGCCTGGCGAGGCTCAAGGCGCTTCCCGTGTGGAACGAGGCGGCTCGGACCGAGGCTGCCACAGCGGTGAAAGTGGCGGCGCTCGGCCGGGAAGAGACCGATCCGATTCTGGGAGAGGCGATCCGGCTTCAGGGGTACGAGGAAGCCCGGCACGCGGATGTCATCGGCCGGCTGACCCGCCACTACGGAATCGCCGTCGATCCTTTCCCGCCGGCGGAGGAGCCGAAGAATCCGACCTGGACCTTCCTGCGCACCGGATACGGGGAGTGTCTCGACTCCTTCTTCGCGTTTGGCCTCTTCGACATCGGGGCGCGTTCGGGGTTGTTTCCGCCCAAGGTGGTGGAAGTCTTCGGAACGATCATGCAGGAGGAGGCGCGTCACATCCTCTTCATCGTCAACTGGGCGGCCTATCTTCGCGCCCGGAGATCGATCTTCGCCCGTCCGGCCTTTGACGCGCGGCGCGCCTGGAACATCGTCGCGCAGGCGTTCGACCGACTGCGCGGGGCGATGAAGATGAGCTCCGGCGAGAAATCCTCACAGCAGGGGTTCACCTTGAAGTCCCACGCGTCCTTCGGCGACTTTACCCTTCGATCGTTCCTCGAGCTCTGCGTCGCCGAGAACCAACGGCGCTTCGCTCCCTATGACTCGCGGCTTCTGCGTCCGACCCTCGTGCCCTCGACCGTGAAAGTCATTCTGAAGTTTCTGCCCGGCCGAGGAAACGGGAATCGTTCGACTGCCCTCGGAACCTAGACGAGAGACGCCGGTCCCTAGACTCCCGACTCGAGAGCAGAGCCACTGTGGGAATCGATC
>DATDNV010000450.1:0-7310 GCA_036518075.1 Thermoanaerobaculia bacterium | reverse complement strand
GGCCAACCCGAAGGTCCAGGGCTTGAACGGCGCCGTGCGCTCCTTCGTCGAGTACCTGGGCGAGCTGGCGTGAGGGCCAAATGAGTCGGTCGACGATCGAGCTCCACGTCAAGCGGCAGGATTCGCCGACCTCATCTCCCTATTGGGAGGAGTACGAGATTCCCTATCAGCCGCGCCAGAACGTGATCTCCGTTCTGATGGAGATCGCCAAGGACCCGAAGACGAAGCAAGGAAAACGCACGTCTCCGGTCGTTTACGACCGGGCGTGCCTGGAGGAAGTCTGCGGCTCCTGCGCGATGCGCGTCAACGGCGTGTCACGTATGGCGTGCACCGCGCTGATCGACGGACTGAGCCAACCCATCCGGCTGGAGCCCCTCGGCAAGTTTCCTGTTCTGCGCGATCTGGCGGTCGACCGCCAGCAAATGTTCAACGCGTTGAAACGGGTCCGGGCCTGGATCCCGATCGACGGGACGTACGACCTGGGACCCGGGCCGAGGATCGCGGAACCGGAGCGAGAGATCGCGTACCACTACTCCCAGTGCATCACCTGCGGCAACTGCCTCGACGTCTGCCCACAGGTCAACGACCGGTCGAATTTCATCGGCGCCGCCGCGATCGCGCAGGCTCGTCTCTTCAACACGCATCCCACCGGGGCGATGAATGCTGCCGAACGGATCGAAGCGCTCATGGGAGACGGAGGGGTCGACGACTGTGGAAACGCGCAGAACTGCGTGCGCGCCTGCCCCAAGTCGATTCCGCTGACCACCGCGATCGCCGAGATGTACCGGGCGTGCACGCTGCGGGGGCTGAAGAAACTGTTTGGCTCGTAGATTCCGTCAGACCTGATAAGTTTCGAGTCCCGATGAAGGTCCACGAGTACCAGGCCAAGTCGATCCTCGCTCGCTATGGCGTGCCGGTTCCGCGCGGGGAGGTGACCGACAACCCCGGTGACGCGCGGGAGATCGCCAAGCGCCTCGGGGGACGTGCAGTCGTGAAGGCCCAGATCCACGCCGGCGGGCGCGGTAAGGGCGGGGGCGTGAAGCTCGCCAAGAGCCCGGAGGACGCTTTCGCGCTGGCCAAGTCGATCCTCGGGATGACGCTGGTGACACCGCAGACCGGTCCGGCGGGCCGGGTGGTGCAGAAGGTCCTGATCGAGGAGGCGCTCGACATCGATCGCGAGCTGTACCTGGGCGTGACGCTCGACCGCTCGAAGGGTCTTCCCTCGATGATGGTCTCGAAGTCCGGCGGCATGGAGATCGAGGAGGTCGCCGCCAGGGACGCTTCGGCGATCGTGCGGGAGCCGGTCGATCCCTCGCTCGGGATGTTTCCATTTCAGGCGCGCCGTCTCGCGTTTGCGCTGGACCTGTCGGGAGAGAGTTTCCGCAAAGGGCTCTCCTTCATGCAGGCCCTCTTTCGCGCCTACGTCGACACCGATGCCTCCCTTGCCGAGATCAACCCGCTGCTCGTGACCAAGTCCGGAGACGTTCTCGCGCTCGATGCGAAGATGAACTTCGACGACAACGCGCTCTTCCGGCACCCGGACATCCGCGAGATGCGGGACCTCTCCGAGGAGGATCCTCTGGAAGTCGAGGCGTCGAAGTTCGGCCTCAACTACATCAAGCTCGACGGCACCGTCGGATGCATGGTCAACGGCGCGGGGCTCGCGATGGCGACGATGGACCTGGTGAAGCTCGCGGGGGGAGAGCCGGCGAACTTTCTCGACGTCGGCGGGGGAGCCAACGAGGAACAGGTCAAGAACGCGTTTCGCATCATCCTCTCCGACAAGAACGTGAAGGCGGTGCTCATCAACATCTTCGGCGGGATCATGCGCTGCGACATCATCGCCAACGGGGTCGTCGCAGCCGTCAAGGAGATGGGGCTCTTGCTCCCGGTCGTCGTGCGGCTGGAGGGCACCAACGTCGAGCTCGGCAAACAGATCCTCCGAGACTCGAGGCTCGCGATCACACCTGCCGACGGCCTGGCGGATGCCGCGAGGAAAGCGGTCGAGGCAACCCGAAATTGAACCCAGGAAACGCTTATATCAGATCTGATATAGCCCGATCCAGGGCCGCGTTCGCATGAGCATCTGGGTCGGGAAAGAGACGCGCCTTCTCGTCCAGGGCCTGACCGGCCGGGAGGGGACGTTTCACGCGCTCGCCTCCCGCGAGTACGGAACGAAGGTCGTTGCAGGCGTGACTCCGGGCAAGGGCGGGACGACGCACGAAGGCATTCCGGTCTTTCATACGGTGGCCGAAGCGGTCGCATCCACCGGTGCCAACGCGTCGATGATCTTCGTCCCGCCGCCGTTCGCCGCCGACGCGATCCTCGAGTCGGCGGACGCGGGCGTCGCGATCATCGCGTGCATCACCGAGGGAGTGCCGACCAACGACATGATTCGCGTCAAGACGTTCCTGGCCCGCCAGAACGCGGCGGGCGGTTCGGTCCGGCTGATCGGCCCCAACTGCCCCGGCATCATCACGCCGGGAGAGTGCAAGATCGGAATCATGCCCGGGCGCATCCACAAGCCGGGCTCGATCGGAGTCATCTCGCGCTCGGGGACCCTGACATACGAAGCGGTCGACCAGCTGACGCGGCTGGGTCTCGGCCAATCGACCGTCATCGGGATCGGCGGCGATCCCGTGAACGGAACGAGCTTCGTCGATTGTCTGAAGGCCTTCGCCGACGATGCCGGCACCGAAGCCGTCGTGCTCATCGGAGAGATCGGCGGCATGGCGGAGGAAGAGGCCTCCTGCTATATCGCGGGTCACTTCCGAAAGCCGGTGGTCGCCTTCATTGCGGGCCAGACGGCGCCTCCGGGCCGCCGGATGGGCCACGCGGGAGCGATCATCGCGGGAGGCCGCGGAACCGCGGCCGACAAGATGAAGGCGCTCGAGGCGGCGGGCGTGCACGTCGTTCGCTCGCCGGCGGACATGGGGCAGAAGATGAAGGACGTAATCCGGAATTGAATGGTGAATCATTCCCGGGATCTTCACGATTCACTACTCACCAATCGCAATTTCATCTGAGGAGAGAAACTGTTGGAACGCACTTTGACGATCCTCAAACCCGATTCCGTTGCGGCGGGCAAAGTGGGCGCGATCCTGGCCCACCTGGAGAAGGAGGGCTTTCGCGTCGCCGGCCTCAAAAAGATCCGGCTCCTGCCCGATCAGGCGCGCGCCTTCTACGCGGTCCATCGCGAGCGGCCGTTCTACGAAGGCCTCGTCCGGTTCATGACGGAAGGACCGGTGGTCGTCGCCGCGCTCGAGCGGCGGGAAGCCGTCTCTCACCTTCGCAAGACGATGGGCGCCACCGACTCGAAAAAGGCTGAGCCGGGAACGATTCGCCATCTTCACGGCACCGACGTCGAGCGCAACGCGATTCATGGAAGCGACTCGACGGATAACGCGGCCAAGGAGATCGCGTTCTTCTTTTCGGAGGCGGAGCTGATTTAGCTATCCGCGAACAGCTTGCAGCTTTCAGCGACCGGGTTTGCCTTTCTTGTTCGGCTGAGAGCTGTGAGCTGAAAGCGGAGAGCTTCGTCTCAGAGACACCAGGATCCGGTTCGCGACCCCCCGCAGAAGAGCCACGTCGCGGGTCGCCAGCGGCCGACCCGCGATCAGGCGCCGCCAATCCCGCAGCGACCGGTCTCGGTGTCCCGTGTCGTAAAACCCGATCGCTTCGAGGGCGCGATCCCAGTGGTCGATCATCCCCTCGATCTCCTGAGCGGGGGCCCAGGAATCGCCCTCGTTTTCGCCGATCTGTGACGACGCGAGCCGGCTCGCCGCGAGGACGACGGCCGCCGCATGGGAGAGGTTCATCGTCGGAAAATCGGCCACGGTCGGCAGCCGAAGCAACGCCGAAGCGCGAGCGAGCTCGTCCTCCGTCAGCCCGCTCTTCTCGGGTCCGAAGACGAAAGCCGCGCGAGCGGACGGGCCCACCTCTTGAAGGAAAGACGGGAGGGAGGAGAGGTCGAGAGACCGCTGACGTGCCCGCCCTCTCAAGGACGAGGTCGTCACGACGATCTCGAATTCGGCGACCGCTTCCGGCAGGGTCGAGTAGCGCCGGCAGCTTTCGAGAAGATCATCGGCTCCGGAGGCCAGGCGGTGCGCCTCGTCGTCCGATGGCGCGGCCGGCTCGACCAGCCGCAAATCACTGACCCCGAAATTCTTCGCGACTCGCGCAACGGCACCCAGGTTTGAGGAGAGGTGGGTGCGAACGAGGACGATCGTGACGGGATGTATCGTCATCCGAGCCGCATTATCGAGCCGGAAGGGAATACAATTGGGTATGAGACGCGGGACGCAAACGGTCGTCTTCCTGCTGCTCGCCCTCAGCATCGCGGCAGTCGGGCAGGGGCAGGTGGGTCCTCAGCTCCAGCCGAGCCCCGTCATCCCAACCTATACGGAGAGCGCGGGAACCGAGTATGTCCTGCTGCCGGCGCAGGTTCTCGACAGGAAGGGCCGGTTCGTGGACGGTCTCGAAAAGAAAGACTTCAGCGTCCGGGTCGAGGGGATTCCGGTGGAAATCGACACCTTCGAACGGGACGAGGATGCACCCGTCTCCTTTGCCTTCCTGATCGATACGTCCGGAAGCATGCATCTGGCGGAGAAGCTCGAGCACGCGAAAGGCGCGGTGCGAACCCTGATCGAACAGAGGCGTGCCGGGGACGATTTCGCCCTTTTCGCGTTCGCCGAAGGCGAAGTCCGTACCCTCTCCAACTTCTCGACCGACCCGCGGCCGTTGCTGCGAGAGCTCAACCGGTTAGAAGCCGGCGGCCAAACCGCCCTTTTCGACGCCGTTGCGGCAACGACCTCCAAAATGTTGGAAGGCAAGAACGGAAAACGGGCGATTCTTCTCTTCACCGATGGCGTCGACAACGCCAGCGTGCTCTCGCCCGTACAAATGGCGGAGATCTTGCAGCAGGTTTCCATACCGGTATACGCGATCGGAATGAAGAACACCGCGTTCGACCGGTTGACTGAGGAGGAGCGCCGAGACCTGGCCCTGGATAACCTGAAGCTCCTGGCAAACTCGAGCGGCGGAATGATGCTTCTGGCTGGAGGAGAAGAGGATTTGAGGCCCACGGCGGCAAAAATCAGCGCCGATGTCCGGAAGCAATACCTGCTTGGGTTTTCTCCATCTGGACGAGGGGACTCGAAATATCGGATTATTGTGGTGTCCGTGGTGAGGCCGGGGAACTGGGTGATCCGGGCTCGCCGCGGCTATAAAGGGAGCGCACCGGCGCCGGTGGCCGGGACCGGTCCACGGTCTTCGGGATGACCGGCTCCGATGCGATTTGACGAAGGAGGTCGACTGATGGGCAACCGAAAATGGGTTTCCTGGGCCTCGGGCGGGGCGCTTCTTCTCGGGATCTTTTGGGTCAGCGGCTGCGCTTCCAAGCAGTACGTGTCCGACGAGGTCTCCAAAAGCAGCGCGACGTCTGAGAAACGGATCAACGAGGTAGAGACTCAGGTCGAAGCGACGCAGACCAAGGTCAAGGAACACGATTCGCGCATCGCCGAGCTCGACAAGACCACCCGCGAGGCTCTCGAGCGCGCGCAGGCGGCTGGCAAGCTGGCGGAAGGCAAGTTTGTCTTTTCCCTGGTTCTTTCCGACGACGCGGTGAAGTTCCCGGTCAACAAGCATGAGCTCTCTCAGGAAGCCGAAGACAAGCTCAAGGACTTTGCGGAGCGCTTGAAGAGCGAGAACAAGAACGTCTACCTGGAAATCCAGGGACACACCGACTCGACCGGCGACAAGGTTTACAACCTCCGGCTGGGCGAGGAACGCGCGGAAGCGGTCCGGCGTTTCCTCAACAAGCAGGGGATCGCCTTGAACCGGATGTCGACGATCTCTTACGGGCAGGACGAACCAGTCGATTCGAACAAGACGAAGGATGGCCGAGCCAAGAACCGGCGTGTCGTCGTCGTCGTTCTCGCGTAACGGATCAGGAAGCAGTGTTTCCGACGCCCCGGCCGAGGCCGGGGCGTTTCTTTTTGCGCTCGCCTCCAGGCATCGCGCGCAGGCGTACGAGAACTTCACGAAAGTCTTCGGGCAGGGGTGACTCCGCCCGCACGGGCTGACCCGTCCGGGGATGAGCGAAGCCCAGACGCCGCGCATGCAACATCTGGCGCGGCGGATCGACGCGAGGCGGCGGGAGGTCCCTTCGGCGGTACACCGCGTCGCCCAGGACGGGATGGCGCGCGGCGGAGAAATGCACTCGAATCTGGTGAGTCCGTCCCGTCTCGAGCTTCACCGAGACGAGCGTTGCGCCACCGAGCCGCTCGAGAACCCGATAGTGCGTGACGGCGCGAAGGCCGTCTTCTCCGGGCCTGGCGATGCCGCGGCGCCGATCGCCGCCGTCTCGAACGAGATCGGCGTCGAGGCTGCCGTCCCGCGCAAGCGTGCCTTCGACGATGGCGACGTATTCGCGCTCGATGTCATGAGCATGAAAGAGGCGCTGCAGATAGTGGAGAGCCTCCCGATTGCGCGCAAAGACCAGAGCGCCGGAGGTGTCGCGGTCCAATCGGTGGACGACGAAGGCGATGGGCCTCCGCGCATAGCGGTGGTGCAGGTAGTCGAGGACACGGGAGAGAAGCGTCTCCCGTTCCCGCTCGGCCGTCGGGACGGAAAGCAGACCGGCCGGCTTGTCGACGATGAGGAAATCGGGGTCCTCGACGAGAACCGTGAGCCGCGTCCGAACGCGGCGCCGCTCCGGACGGCCCGGGTGAAACGAGAGCTCCGCCTCATCGTCGACCTCCCGCCCCGGCTCGTCGCACGGAGTACCGGCCAGATCGATCCGTCCGGCCCGCACCGCGTCTCGGGCGGCCCGGCGAGAGAGAGCGAATCGGCGAGCGACCGCCAGATCGAGTCTCACCGCTGAGGCGGAGACGGCGCGGAAGGCCGCGGAACTCGGATCGTGACGAAGAACTGCGCGTCTCCGATTCGCGCGTTGGGCCCGGAGCCAGGCCCGAAGGAGGCTGCCGCGACGAACCGTTCGTCGAGGAACCGACCGAGCTCGACCAGATAGTCCCTGCCGAAGGCGAGCGACCCGTGACCGACCGCCAGGACGTTGGCGAGAAGAACCGCATCCGGGGGACGCTCGCTCAAGCGACGAATCGTCTCTCGCTCGACCCGGGCGTCGAGGTGTCCAGGGAAGAACTGCTCCTGAGGAAGCGGATTGCGGCGATCGAGCACGTAGTTGAAGAATCCTCCTTCGGGGAAACCGACGAGCGCCCCCTCCGGAGGCAGGTGGCGCGCGAGCGCGACGAGAACCTCCTGGGTGGTCCGGGCGACGGGCTCGGTGAGAT
>DATDNV010000449.1:0-2636 GCA_036518075.1 Thermoanaerobaculia bacterium | reverse complement strand
CAGCCGGTCCCCCCCGTCGCTCCCGCCGTCGCCAACGCCATCTTCGCGGCAACAGGCAAACGAGTGCGCCGCGTGCCCATCCGCCCCGAGGACCTGGTCTGAGAGTCAGAGTTGAGATTTAGAGACAGTCCCGGGTTCGCGACGCGCGAGTCTCCGGTGACTGCTCTCGTTCAGAAAATGTCGCAGCGCCGGTCGTGGCACCGAGCGCTCGGAGAGCGCGACAGGCGGCGGGTTCGCCCGCCGCTCACCGACCGCACCGCTGCAAGTCGAGGCGCGCGTCGCGGGAGCGAGAGCGCAGCGAAGATCAGGCGACCGGTCGAGGCCGCATCCGGCGGAGCCAGTCGCCGGTCCGCCGCGAGGCGGAAATCCTTCGCAAAGCTCGGGCGACGTTCAGAACGCATTCTCAAGCAACCGGATATCGCACGTGTGCCGGTCAGCGCGCGGATAGACGATCCACTTGCCGTCTCCCGACACGTCGAAGTTCGGCCAGCCCTGCTCGTCCAGGGAAACCAGGTCGATCGGCTGAGTCTCTCCGTAGGGCAGAAACGCAACGCCCGGTCCGGGATGCTTGGCGCAGAGCTCGCGGAAGTACAGACCCGGGCGTCCGACCTGCCAGTTCGCCCAGTCCTCGGGATCGAGCCGATCGAAGACTCGCTCCGCGGGACCTCCGGTGGGCGGCTGACGCCAGATTCCCGGCAGATCGGCGCGTGTGAAGAACAGCCACTTCCCGTCGGGCGACTCCCGCGCGGCATATCCGCCCTCGGTCGTGACCTGGGAGAGGCGCCGTGTCGCGGCATCCATTTGCCAGACCTGCCATGATCCACTCCGCCGCGAGGCGAAGTAGACGCTTCTTCCGTCGGCCGACCATGCCGGCGCGACCGCGTCGCTCTTCTCCGTGGTCCATGCTTTCGTGACGCCTCCGGCGGCTTCGACCGAATAGAGCCCCGCGATCCCTTCGCGTCGAGCCGAGAAGAGAATCTGCTTTCCGTCCGGCGACCAGACCGGGGTCTCCAGGCGGGCTCCTTCCAGGGACGTCAGCTGCGTCGGCGACTCCCCGCCGGCGCCCATGACCCAGATCTCTTCGCTTCCGGAGCGGGTCGAGACGAACGCGATCCTCTGACCATCCGGCGAGTAACGCGGCTGGAAGTTCCACTCGTCCGTGGTGTTGGTCAGGCGGGCGGGCGCAGTCCCGTTCTTGTCGGCGGGCAGTCGCCAGAGGTTGACCTCGTAGAGCCAGCTTTCGAACGCGATGACGTTCTTGCCGCGCGCCGTCGCCGGGTGTTTCAGCTTGAGTCCCCCGCCGGCGACCCAGACCGGCTCGCCCCCCGCCGCCGCCACGCGCCACAGGCTGTAGATCCCGGCTCGGCTCGACGAGAAGACGATCGATCGGCCGTCGGAGGACCAGTCGAGGCCGATCGTGTCTCGATTGTCGAATGTGAGACGGGTCGGCTCTCCCCCGTTCACCGGGACGCGGTAGATGTCGCCGACCCCTCCGGAGATGTTCCGGGAAAAGGCGATCGACCGTCCGTCGGGGGAGAAAGCGGGAGACGAGTCGCCGAGGATGTTCGCCGGCGGATGCGTGAGCAAGCGACGCTCGAGCGTGTCGGGCGAGATGAGCTCGAGAGAAAGCTGCGAATGCGAATCCCGACGCGCGCGGGCGAGCCACCGGCCGTCCGGAGACCAGGCGAGATGAATGAAATCGTGATCGCCGCAAGGCGTGAGCGAGCGCTCCGCGCCTCCCAGCGCGGAGACCACGAGAACGTCACAGCCGGCCGCGGTCATCCGAGTGAACGCGAGCTTCTGTCCGTCGGGCGACCAGACCGGCGCACGGTCCTCCGCGTTTGGCACGTTCGTGAGCCGTAGCTGTCCGTCGGAGTCAGTCAGACGAGTGTAGAGGCTGTAATCGTCGCCGCTGCCGCCGTTCCAGACGAATGCGACGCGGCTTCCATCCGGAGACAGCGCGGGATCCCGCTCGTTTCCGGGATCGGTCGTCAAAGGCCGAATCCGCATCGACGCGGTCGAGCTCGTGTGTCTTCGCGTAAACGCGACGACCGCGATGAGTGCCGCAAGGACCAGCGCGCCGGCAACGAGCAGTGCCGCCTCGGAGACTCGCTTCGCCCCGACGGGCAAGCCTGCCGATTTCGGGCGCGCCGTCTCCAGCAACGGCTCCCGGACGACCGGCGCGATCAATCGATACCCGCTCTTTCGGATCGTCTCGATCACGCGAGGCCTCGTCGCATCGTCCTCGAAAATGCGACGGAGCTCACCGATGGCGCGCGTGAGCACGTCCTCCGTCACGAAGGCGCCGTCCCAGACCTCCCGGAACAGCTGTTCTTTCGTCACCACCTCGCCCGGACGAGCAGCAAGACAGAGAAGAACGCGCATGACCTTCGGCTCGAGTTGAGTCGTGGACCGCGGCGTCACGATCCGGTTGAGCTCCGACCGCACGAGCCGGTCGAGGATGCGGAAGTCGGATGCCTCCGGCCGTCCGCTGCTTCCATCCGGGTGCGGCAGTCCTTCGGTGCTCATGACCCTGACAGTTTATCTACGCGACATGGTCTGGTGAGTTCTTGTCCCGGCCCTGCCGCAATATGTCAGATCTGATATAAGAACGGCGGGCGCGGGAATTGGTTTCG
>DATDNV010000448.1:0-2857 GCA_036518075.1 Thermoanaerobaculia bacterium | reverse complement strand
CGGCGATGGCTGTTTCAAGCGCGAGCACCGACGAGGCTCGTTCGTCCGCGCGATCCGCTCCCGCGAGCATCAGCATGCGAGCGATGTACCTCCGGTATCGGGCGCGCTGCTCGACGGCTCCGGGCTCCTTGCTGAGGTACTTCTCGCGATCGCCGAGTGCGAGGCCTCCTTGCAGCAGGAAAGCGCCGTAGGTCTTCTCCGCGTGGATACTGTGCTCCACGGAGAGGCCGAGCACCGACGATGAGTCGTAGATGCCGAAGTTGAGCGGGTCGACATCGGCGTCCAAGGTGCTGCCGAGCAGACGCGTGAGCGCGAGCTTGTCGCCGACATGATCGATTCGGGCGAGCAGCGAGGTGAGGGGGGTAATCCCTCTTTCCTCGATGGCCGATTGATTTAACAGAGCGGAACGGAAGTCGGCCACCTTGCGGGCGAGCGCGCCTGGGCGAGACGTGCTGGCTTCGTCGAGAAGCGCCGCGACCTGGAGGCGAGTGACTTCGTTGATGTCATCGCGGACGGTCCAGCGGTCCTTGCCGGCCGGGATGACGGCCTTCTTCAGCCAGGCCCCATTGGCATACGCAAAGAAGTCGTCGCCGGGTTTGATACTCGTGTCGACTGTGGTTTCGAGCCTCGATGAGGCGCGATCGGGGGCCGCCCGCGCCTGATCTTCGGCGGCTGCCAGCGGCCAGAAGGAGACCGCGAGCAACGCAATGATGAACAGCATGCGGCGGGATTGCTCGTGACTGAACATGCATGACCTCGCGCTGAATCGACGGCGTCGGGAAGAGCGAACGCCGGCGGACCGCGCGAATGTACCGGCCCGGGGTTATATTGTCGCGTCGGGAACCGACAAGGATCGATCACTTTCGGACAAATGATCACACGCGCTTATCCGATCGACGTCCTCTTCGTGATCGTTCCGCATTCGCTGCTGCTCGACATCGCCGGCCCCGCCGAGGCGTTCCGCCTCGCCGATTGGCATCGCGAGCTCCGTGGGCTTCCCCCGCGGTTTCGCCTGCGCTTCGCCGCGCCGAAGGAGACGCAAAGCACGTCCGTCGGGCTTTCGATTGCCGGCCTGGAGCCCTTGCCGCAGGAGCTTCGCGCGACGACCTGGGTCGTGGTAGTGGGTCAGCCGACCAGGCACCTCGGCGACGTCACGCCGGCGGTCACGACGACGGCACGCTGGCTGAAGAGGCGCCTCGGAAATTCGTTGAGCGAGAATTCCGAGGGACACCGCCTGGTGACGATCTGCTCGGGCACCCTGCTCGCGGCGCGAGCGGGCCTGCTGGGCGGCCGGAGCTGCACGACGCACCACGAGCTCCTGGGGACGCTCCGTGCGCTCGCGCCGGGAGCGAAGGTGATCGACAACAGGGTCTTCGTCGTGGACGGTCCGCTGGCGTCGAGTGCCGGGATCACGGCGGGAATCGATCTCGCTCTGCATCTCATCGCCGAGGAGTGCGGGGACGGGCTGGCGGCGAGCGTCGCTGAGGACATGGTCGTGTATCTCCGGCGCTCGGATCGCGATCCCGAGCAGTCACCGTTCGGGATGCATCGTGGGCATCTGCATACGACCGTGCATCGAGTGCAGGACGCGATCATCGACGAGCCCGAGCGGGACTGGAACATGGCGTCGCTGGCCCGGGTCGGGCACACGACGGAGCGACATTTGCTTCGGCTCTTCATCGAGAATGCGCGCGTCTCCCCCCTCCAATATCTCCAGGCAATCCGGCTCGAGCGGGCGCGTCAGGCGCTCGGGTACGGGGCCACCGTGACGCGGGCCGCAGAGTTCGCCGGATTTCGTTCCGACCTTCAGATGCGGAGAGCGTGGAACAGGCATTGGGGAGGGTCGCCGAGAGACGCTCTGAAGGAAGGCCGCGGCCGACCGCTCCTCAAGGCGAACCGCGGCTGATGCACGAGGGGCGCTGTCTTTGACGCGGATATCAAAAGGCGGCGGGGTTTCGCTCGATCACGACCCACCGCCTGGTGCATGACATCCGGAGCAACGGTGACGAAGTCCGCGAGGTCGAGCCCGGAGCCTTACCTCCGACACGGACACCGGCCGGCTTCGAACGTCAGGTGATAACGGCTCGGTCAGCGATTCCGACCCTGCCGACTCGCCTCGCGAGACGTCTTTCCGCTACCATCTTCGGCCACGCGGTGGCGACGGGCAGCGTCACTCATTTGAAGGGAGGGGAACCCATGATCGTCAACATGAAAGCGGCGAAGCTCTACGGGATGGCTCTGGCACTGGCGGTCTTCAGCATCCCGGTGTTTGGGGATTCGGCGGCAGAAGTGGCCGCCCTCCATGCCGTCGATCAAGTCTGGGTCAAGTCCTACAACGGCGGCGACGTGGATACGGTGGCGAGCCTCTACGACGAACGCGCGGTGCTTCTGCCGCCCGGTGCGCCGGCTGCGAACGGGCGCGCCGCGATCCACGCCTTCTTTGCGAAGGACATGGCGGAGTCGGCCAAAGGCGGCTTCCGGTTCAGCCTCGGCTCCAAACCGGACGGCGGCGTCTCCGGCGATATGGGTTGGTCATCCGGTACGTACGAGGTGAAGGACAAGTCGGGGAAATTGGTCGATGCCGGGAAATATCTCTCCGTGTCCGTGAAGAAAGGCGGGAAGTGGTTGTACGTCCGCGACACCTGGAATTCCGACGGAGGACCGTCCGCGGCGGAGAGCTCGAAAAAATAGCCCTTCGCGCAGGTCCGCATCACGGGAAGCGGAGAGGCGGCGCTTTATATCAGATCTGATATACTGCCAGGTCCATGGTCGTGAAGCATCGGAAGTCGGCCCGACAGACCGCGTCGCCAGATGCGACGCTGGGCGAAAGCATCCTGAAGGCCTGGTCGACGAGCGA
>DATDNV010000447.1:0-3907 GCA_036518075.1 Thermoanaerobaculia bacterium | reverse complement strand
GGAAAAGTTTCGAGAATCTCGTCTGTCTGAAGGAGATCGGCTCTTCCAGCGATCTCGCCCGCGAGTTGATGGAGCTTTACTTCGGGGAAGACCAGAAGCTCGTGCCGACCGTCATCCTGGCGGAATCGCAGACCCGCGCCCGGGGGCGCAAGGGCGATCCCTGGCGCGCTCCGGCCAACCAGGGGATCTACTTCACGTTTGTTCGGCCGGCAGCGCCCGACGAGCCGTTGTCGCTCGTCCCTATCGCGGTCGCGCGCTGGATCCGGGACGCGATCTTCGACGCGACCCGCGTGTCGGCGGTCTTGAAATGGCCCAATGATCTCTACGTCGGCCGCAAGAAGCTGGCGGGAGTGATTGCTGAATCGCGCACACAGGGGGAAGACACCTATATCGCCGTCGGCCTGGGGTTGAACGTGGTCGGCCGCGGCTCCGATCTCGGGGTGGACGGGGCGACGACGGTCTCGGAAGAAGCCGGACGCCCGATCGGGGTCGCGCCGCTGGCGCAGGCGATCCTCGATCGGCTGGATCGCGAGCTGACCGAACCGCACTGGCTGCTGGAGGTGGAGCGCTGGGAGAAGAGCGCGGCGCACCATCCCGGCGATCGCCTGACGATCCGCCGGGGGGAAAGCGAGCTGACGGGCGAGTATCGCGGGCTCTCTCCGGAGGGATTCCTGCGCCTGTCGACCGGGTCCGGCGAGACGGTCATCGCGACGGGGGAGCTCGCCAAATGGTGAAGGCCTCGACCGCGTCACTCCTCGCCGTCGACGTCGGCAACACCAACACCGTTCTGGGGCTCTATGAGGGCGGGAAGCTCGCGCGCCACTGGCGGCTGACGACACGGCGCGACGCGACCTCCGACGAAATCGTTCTCTCCGTCGAGGGTCTCCTCGGCCGTGACCGAAAGGGACCGGTGCCCGAAGTCATCGTCGCCAGCGTGGTGCCGTCGCTGGGGTTTCCGCTTCGGCAGGCGTTCCGGCAGATGTTCGGACAGGATCCCCTCTTCGTGGAGCCGGGAATCAAGACCGGGATGCCGATCCTCTACGAAGTGCCTCAGGAAGTGGGCGCCGACCGAATCGTCAACGCCGTCGCGGCGCACGCGCGCGTGGGCGGACCCTGCATCGTCGTCGATTTTGGAACCGCCACGACCTTCGACGTCGTCACCCCGCGCGGCGAGTATGCGGGCGGCGTCATCGTGCCGGGCATCGCGATCTCGGCCGAGGCGCTCTTCGAGAAGGCCGCGCGGCTGTGGCGCGTCGAGATCCGACGCCCGGAGCGCGTCGTCGGCCGGACGACCGCCGCGTCGATTCAGTCCGGCCTCTATTTCGGCTATCTCTCGCTCGTCGACGGAGTGATCGATCGCATTTCTCGAGAGATCGGCGGCACTCCGCGGGTCATCGCGACCGGCGGCCTCGCGGAGTTGTTCGGCTCGGGCTCGCAGCGAATCGAGGAAGTGGATCCGTTGCTCACGCTGACGGGCCTCGCGCTGATCCATGAGCGAAACCGAGGCGGATAGGAGCTACTACGCCGCGGCGGAAGCGGCCTTCATCCGCCGGCGGGGCACACCGTTTCTCCTTTCTCCGAAAGACTTCGCGCTGCTCAAAGAATGGCGGAGTCTGGGAGTGCCTCTGGAAGCGGTCGAGCACGGCATCGACGACGCGTTCTCGCGCCGGGAAGAACGCGGCGCGACCGGCCGCATCAACTCGCTGTCCTACTGCCGGGACGCCGTGCTCTCCGCCTGGGAGCGGCGCGCCGAGGCCGCAGTGGGACGAGGGAGCGGGCGCGCGGCGGAAGAACCCGATTGGCCCCGGGTTCTGGATCGTCTGGGAGAGAGACTCGGCGATGTCGCCGGGCGGCGGCCGGATCTCGCGGAGCCGATCGAGGCGGCCCGCCGCGCGCTGGCGCGGCTCGCCGCATCCGAGAAGACTGCGAGCGAAGTCGAAGCGTCGCTCGCGCGAATGGACAAGCGGCTGGCCTCGTCCCTTCTCGAGGCTTTGACCGAGAAAGAGCGGGTCGAGATCGAGGCGCGCGTGGGAACTCTTCTGGAGAAGGCGGAAGCGCGCATGGATCCCGCGACTCTCGACAAGACTCGGCGCGCCTTGACTCGCCGAGCTGTGCGCGACCGGCTCGATCTGCCGCGACTGACGCTGCTGCCGTGACCGCACGTCCTCTCCTTCGATCGCGAGAGACCCGCCGCGTGGCGATCGAAAAATTCGCACCCACCGGAGAAGGAATCGCGCGGACGCCGGACGGAACCGGCTTCGTGTCGGGGAGCCTGCCCGGCGAGGAGGTAGAGGTCGAGATGACCGAGCGGCGCGCGCGATTCTGGCGAGGGCGCGTCACGGAGCTCCTCGCTCCGTCCTCCCAGCGCCGCTTCGGCAAACATGAGGACTGCGCCGGCTGCGACTGGGCGCCGGTCGATCTCTCCTTCGCGCGGCGAGCGAAGCGGGATCTCTTTCTCGAGACGATGTCGCGGCTGGGAGGTCTCGGCGCCGAGCTCTTCGGCGATTTGCCTCTCGAGCCGTCGCCCGGTGCGTACCGCCTGCGCGCGCGCCTGCACGCCGCCGGCCGAGGGGCCGATCTGGTCCTCGGATACTTCGCGCCGCGCAGCCACCGCATCGAGACAGCCGAGAACTGCGAGTCTCTTTCGGAACAGACGCGGCGATGGCTGCCGCGCCTCCAGAACGCGCTCCGGGCGAGCGGAGCTTCCGTATCGGAGATTTCGATCGCGGAGGATCGCGGTGCGGCCGCTCGCATCGCGCGGATCGCGCTCGCTCCCGGAAGCGATCGCCGCGACGCGCACGCCCTCGAGGCCGCGCTGGCGGGAGTGATCGAAGGAACCGTCATTGTCGGGGAGGAGGGAGATCGCTGGTCGGGGTCGGGCTCCGAGCTCCTGTGGCACGAGGTGGCGGGTCGAAATTTCGCGGTGGCCGCCGACGCGTTCTTCCAGGTCAACCGTCATCTTCTCGAACCGCTGTATGAGCACGTGCGCGACGCTGCGCAGGCAAAGCCCGGGCTCGCGCTCGACGCATTCGGCGGCGTGGGATTCTTCGCCGGAGCGCTTCTGGACTCGGGCCATCGCGTCGTATCGGTGGAATCGAGCTCATCGGCCGTCGCGCTCGCCGAGAGGGCGCGGGATCGCAGGCCCTCGGCCCGCGGGGACGATTGGAGGATCGTCCACGCGGCGATGCGACCCTTTCTGAGCGCGAGACCGGAGAGCTTCGATCTGGCAGTCGTAGATCCGCCTCGAGCCGGCCTCGGGAAAGAGCTGGCGACGCTGCTGGCGGACCGAGTCCGCGAGCGAATCGTCTACGTCTCGTGTGAGCCCGCGACGCTCGCGCGCGACCTGGCCGTGCTGCGCGGCCGAGGGTACGAGATCGCGCACGCGCGTCTCTTCGATCTTTTCGCCTATACGCATCGCGTCGAAGCGGTCGCCGTCCTGGTGCGTTCGGACTCGAGATGAAAGGCGCCGTCGCGAAGTCCGGCCGCGCGCCGGCGGCGGCTGCGGCCGTCTCCCTCGTCGCCGGGACTTTCCTGGGCGCGTGGTCGGTCAGCGGGGGAGCGGTCGCGGTCGTTCTGGCCGCACTCTGCGGCTTTCGGCTTCTCCTGGGCCGCGAGGCCCGGAATTCCTTCGCGGGAATCCTCTCGTTTTGGGTGTTCTTTCTCGCGGCCGGCTTCGCTTCCGGCTTCTACCGCGTCGCGGCGCCGGCGCTCGCTGCTTCCGACGCTTTTTCGCGGCTTCCGCCGGATCGGGATCGGGCGGACCGTATCGAGGGGGTCATCACCGACTTCTGGAGCGGATCTCCGCCGCGGGCTCACGGACGCCTGCGCGCCGAGCGGCTCTGGTGGGAGGGACGGTGGCAGCCTTTTCCGGCAGACGTATTCCTGTTCGTCTCCGGCGAGGAGCCTC
>DATDNV010000446.1:0-6705 GCA_036518075.1 Thermoanaerobaculia bacterium | reverse complement strand
GATCTCGCGCGGGGGGCCGCCTGGTCGCGGCGCGACCGCCGCGGCCCCGTTCGCGCGAGATGTCCGGCGGCAGGACCCCGAAGGCCCGAATCACTCGGAACAACGTACTGAGGTCTGGCAGCCAGGCGACAGTTCGGATCGACGACTTGCGATGAGGCGATCGGCGAGCGAGACTCTCACCCGTGCGAGTCATGGTCGGGACGAGCGGCTTCAGCTACAAGGAGTGGAAGGGGAGCTTCTATCCCGAGGACTTGCCGGCCTCGGAGATGCTTCGCTTCTACTCGGCGCGGCTGCCCACGGTCGAGATCAACAACACCTTCTATCGGATGCCGCGCGCGGAAATGCTCTCGCAATGGGCGGAGCAGGTGCCGGACGGTTTCCGCTTCTCACTCAAAGCGGCCCAACGCATCACGCACCACAAACGTTTGAGGGACACGGCCGACTCCGTCGACTATTTCTTTCGCGTCGGCCTGACTCTCGGGGACCGCATGGGGCCGGTGCTCTTCCAGCTGCCGCCGAACTTCAAGAAGGACGCTCCGCTCCTGACCGAGTTTCTCGCCACGCTGCCGCCCGCGTCCCGCTGCGCGTTCGAGTTTCGCCACGCGTCCTGGTTCGACGAGGAGATCTTCGATGCGCTCCGTCGGGCAAGCGTCGCTCTTTGTCACGCCGAGGACGAGGAACTGGCGGCCCCCGACGTGGCTACCACGGGTTGGGGCTACCTGCGTTTGCGACGCCAGGATTACGGCGCGGTCGAGCTGAACGCGTGGGCAGAGCGAATTCGCCGGGAGCCCTGGAGCGAGGCTTATGTCTTCTTCAAGCACGAGGAGTCGGGACGCGGGGCCGCTCTGGCGCTCGATCTGACGAGGATTCTAGCCTCCTGAGGCGCCGGTCAACGCCTTTGCCTGCTAAACTTACGGTCCTTTTATGAGCGCAAGACCAATCGCAACCGCCAGCATCTCTTTTGGGCTCGTGTCGATCCCGGTGAAGCTCTTTTCGGCGGCCAATGCCCAGGCCGGCATCTCCTTCAATCTGCTGCACGGAAAGTGCGGTTCCCGAGTCAAGCAGCAGTACATCTGTCCGAAGGAGGACAACGTCGTCGTGCCTCGCGAGGACCTTCGCAAGGGCTACGAGTTCTCCAAGGATCAGTACGTTCTCTTTACCGACGAGGAGCTCAAGGCGCTGGAAGAACAGGCGACGCAGATGGTCGAGGTGACCGAGTTCGTGCCGGTCTCGGAAATCGACCCGGTCTACTTCGACAAGGCGTACTACCTGGCGCCGGATAAGGGGGGCTCGAAAGCGTACTGGCTGCTGGCCGAAGCGATGCGCGCGAAGGGCCGCGTGGCGCTCGCGAAGTACGCGGCGCGCGGCAAGCAATATCTCGTGATGCTGCGGCCGGTCGAAAAGGGAATGGTTCTGCAGCAGCTCCTCTACGCGGATGAGGTGCGTCCGATTTCGGAGGTCGGTCTCGAGCCCGAGACGGTCAAGGACGCGGAGCTGAAGCTCGCGACGATGCTCGTCGACCAGAGCTCGTCAGACCGGTTCCGTCCCGAAGCCTACGAGGACGATGTCAAGAAGCGCGTCCAGGAGCAGTTGAACCGCAAGATCCAAACGGGCGAGGAGATCTCGGCGGCGCCGCGACCCAAGACGGGCGAGGTCATCGACTTGATGGAAGCGCTCCGCAAGAGCCTCGCGCAAACGCCCTCGTCTACACGAAAGACCGAGGCGGTCGCCTCCGAGCGCAAACCCGCCAAGCGCGCCGCGTCATCCGCTCCAGCGAGGAAGTCAGCCAGAAGATAGTCCCCGGGCAGAGCTTGGTCCGAAGTCCCTGGTCCCTAGTCGATCCCGGGGTCGTTTTTGCGACTACGGACCAGGGACGAGAGATTAGGGACTAAGGACTAAACTTCTTTTTCGTGCCTGGCTATTCGACCCGCGAGATCTCGCGTCTTCTCGGCCTTTCGCCTTCTCAAGTACGTTCTTTCGTTCGGTCGGGATTGATCGACCCCGACCGCGGACCGGGGCGCCGGCTTCGCTTCTCCTTCGAGGATCTCGTCTTTCTCAAAGCGGCGAGCGACCTTCTTTCCGCTCGGGTCGGGCCTCGCCGCATTCGCCGCGCGTTGGCGAAGCTCCGCAGGGAGCTTCCGGAGGGCCGCCGGCTCTCCGGTCTCCAGCTCGCCGCGGAGGGCGGCCGCCTCGTCGTCGGAGACGGCCACCGGCGCTGGAATCCCGAGTCGGGCCAGATCGTGTTCGACTTCGACGTGGCCGAGCTCGCGCGCCGCGTCGCGCCGCTGGCGCGGCGGGCGTTCCGGGAGGCCACGTCCGCGTCCCGGGAGCAGAGGCTATCGGCCGAGGACTGGTTCAGCTGGGGGTGCGAGCTCGAGGCCACCTCTCCCGTGGAGGCTCGGGAAGCTTACGAGCACGCCCTGGCGCTCGAGCCCCGCCATGCCGACGCACAAGTCAATCTCGGGCGCCTGTTGCACGAGGAGGGCTATCCCGCCGAAGCGGAAGCGCACTATCGGCGCGCGCTCGAGGTCCGCCCGGACGATGCCACCGCCGTGTTCAACCTGGGTGTCGCACTCGAGGATTTGAAGCGCGTCCGAGAGGCGATCTCATGTTATGAGAGGGCGGCCGAGCTCGACCCCGGCAATGCGGATGCCCACTTCAACGCGGCGAATCTTTCCGAGAGGCTCGGAGACCCCGCATCCGCTCTGCGGCACTTGAAGAGCTACCGGAGGCTGATCAAGGGCGGCTAGTAAAGAGCTTGACCGCGCACAGCGACGCACACATACTTCGATCAAGTCCGGAGGCTCCCATGCGCTTGCGCCGCTCTCTGGTCCTCGGCTTGTCCGCATTGCTCTCGACGGAGATCCTTTCCGCTCAAAGCCTCAATCTTCGCGATCTTCTGACCGACTTCTTCAAGAACGGCATCACGCTCGCTGAGCCGCCGGCAGGATCTCCCTTTCCGAGCCATGCCCATCACTTCGTGGGAGACGCGTCTCTCGTCCCGCTCACCGAGCTGAACAACGAGCTCGCGGCGCAACTGTCGACGTTTCCTTTGGCGTCGTCGGCGGGTGGGTTCACCTATCGGTACGATCCGGCACTGGGCACTTTCACACGCGCGACCGACAGCTTCGGCCCGATCTACGCGGAGCGCGCGGACACGATCGGAAAAGGGAAGTTCAACTTCGGCCTCAACTTCAGCCACTTCACCTTCGACACCATCGACGACCTGAACCTTCCCAACGGAGATGTCCAGATCGTCCTCAAACATCAGGCGCTGCCTCCGGGACCTTGTTGCATACAGCCGTTTTTCACCGGAGATGTCATCGTCACGCAGAACCGACTGAAGATTCAGACCGACATCACCGCCTTCACGCTCGCGTACGGCGTCATCGATCGTCTGGACGTCGGGGCGGCGATTCCGCTCGTCAAGGTCCAGATCGACGCCCTGACGACAGCGACGATCGATCGCCTGGCGACGGGCGCGAATCCGAATACCGTGAACATTCACGTGTTTCCCGACGGGGAGACGACCAACACCTTCCAGCAGTCAGGAAGCGCGTCTGGCGTGGGCGACATCGTCTTGCGCGCCAAATATCGCTTCACGGAGAGTGACAAGGCCGGAGTCGCTGTCGGAGCGGACTTCCGACTTCCGACCGGCGACGACCGGGATCTCCTGGGAACCGGCACGACTCAAATCAAGGGGTACGTGATCGCGTCTGCCCACCTGGGGACGTTCTCGCCGCACTTCAACGGCGGGTATACCTGGTCAGCCCGCAAGGACGTCATCCCCGACGAGATCAACTTAGCAGCCGGTTTCGACTGGGCGATCCATCCTCGGTTCACCCTGATCGTGGACGGTCTGGCGCGAACGTTCCGAAACGGCCAGGTGCTGGTAGAGCAGCCCACGACCTTCGAATACAACACGAGTCTGTCAGGGCCGCCCAACGTCCAGAGCGCGACGATCAATCAGCTGGTCGCGAACACGGCAAGCCTGACGAGCTGGTCTGGATCGATCGGTTTCAAGATCAACCCCGTGGGCAACCTGCTCGTGACGGTCAACGGGCTCTTCAACCTCAACCGCGTCGGGCTTCAGGATAAGTTCGCGCCGCTCGTAGGAGTCGACTACAGCTTCTGACGAGGACGTAGGTGGCAGGCCACTAAGTCCTATTCCTTCGTCCTAAGTCCTCTCTGTGATCACCCACGCGTCGCCGTGCTTTTCCAGCTTGAGAACCACGTCTCTCGTGTCGCGTTGTTCGCTCCCGGCCTGGGGAACGACTGTGAGTTTCTGAGTCGCCCGAACGGTCGCTTGAGAACCCCGCACTTCGATCTGGTGGACATCGAGCTCGAGGCGCTGGGACCGCAAGCCTTGCCAGGCTCGCTCGAGGTCTGATCGGTGTTGCGCGACGAACGAAGGGTAGGAGCGCGCGTAGAGATCGACGTCAAGCGAGTTGTGCGCGCGTTCGTACGTGTGAAGGACCTCTCGGATCCTGTCCTGATCCGAAACGCCTGCCTTGGCCGGCGCGGCGGTCGGTAGAGGCGGAGGGGGAGGCTCGGCCGGTACAGCCGCGGCGCGGCTGGGCTCCGGACGCGGGGTCGGAGCCGGCAAAACGGTCACGCCCGCAGGCCGGCTCGCGAGAAGCTCGGCGACGGCCGTCTGGGCGTCCATGAATCGGTCGGCGGATCTCTCGTAAGCGGCTCGGGCGGCGGGGAACCTGCCCTGGGTCATCAATCGGTCGCCTTCCTCCTGCGCCCTCCGGCCCGTTTCATAGGGCCCGGCCGCTCTGGCTTCGGAGCCCACTCGCTCCGCGCTCACTCGGGCGCGCGAAGCGAGCCGCCGCGCCTGCTCCGCGGCCGCTCGGTCGGCGCCTGATTCCGCAGGGGCTTCGATTCGCCGCGGAGCGGTCGGCTCGGACGGGGCCGGCGCGGAGGTGGGGACCTCTGTCGGCGCCGTCGTCGGGACAACCGCCCGGCTTTCCGAGGCGGCGGCAAACGGTGGAGTCGGCGCCGCCGGTATCGGCGTGGAAAGCGCGGGAGCGCGCGACCCGCTTCGCCCCTTCAGAAGGAGGCCGACCGCGGCCAATACGATCACGCCGGCCGCCGCCCAGAAAAGGATTCGGCCCAACCCGCTCGGTCGGCTCGGTGCTCGCACGACCGCCGTTTTGCCTTCTCCCGTGCTCTTGGGCACTGGAACGAGCCCGACGGTCGCTGCCGTGGGAGTCGTCGGGCCGGCGAACTGGCGGTCCAACCGGCTCTGGGCGCTCGGCGTGATCGTCTGCTCCTGGGAGGACTGAGGCGTCTGCCTGACGGCCGACAGCATCTGGACCGTTTGCTCCAAACCGCCCGTACCGTAGCGATGACGGATCTCGACGATCTCCCGGTCGAAATCTTCCGCCGTCGGGAACCGATCCTCGCGCTTCTTCTCGAGAGTCCGAAGGATGATCTTCCGCACATCGGCGGGCACCCTTCCCTTTGGATCCGATTCCTCGAAAGGGATCGGCGCGCTGAACAGATGCGCGCGGAGCATTTCGGGAGGGGTGTCGCCGGCGAAGGGTCGGATGCCGGTCAGCAGCTCGTAGAGAACGACGCCGAGGCAATACAGGTCGCTGCGACCGTCCAGCTTCTCGCCGGCGGGAAGCGCCCCGTATTGCTCCGGCGAGGCGTACTTGAGTTTGCCCAGGAACACACCTGCCGACGTCAGCTCGACCGGGCGGTCGAGCGCCTTGGCGATGCCGAGGTCGATCAGCTTGATCCGCGGCTGTCCTTCCTCGTCGTGGGTGAGCATCAGGTTGTCGGGCGCGACGTCGCGGTGAATGATGTTGCGCCGGTGAAGATAGCCGAGGGCGAGAAGGGCCTGGTGAGCGATTTCCAGGACCAGAGGGATCTCCGGAGGGCCTTTGTTGCTCAGCAGCTCGCCGAGGTTGACTCCGTCGATGAACTCCATGACGAGATAGGCGGTCCCGTCCTCGTCCAGCGCGAAGTCGTGAATCGTGCCGATGTTGGGGTGCTTGAGGCGAGTGGCCATCTTCGCCTCGTCGGCGAAGCGGTGCTTCATCTCCTCGTCGGCGGTGATCGACGGTTTCATCACCTTGACGACTCGAATTTCGTCGAGGAGGCGGTGGCGGACCTTGTAGATCGTCCCCATGCCGCCTTCGCGGATCTTGCCGAGGATCTCGTATCGGCCTTCGATCAGGGTGTCGGGCTGCTGCACGAGAGGCTCTCCTCCGATCCTTCGCGATTGTAGGTGATTTTTCCGATCGGAAAGGCCGGGGCGGCCGGCGCCGGAAGCGCCCATTCGGACTCTCCCGTACAATAAAGGTCCATGGCGGCGACTCGATCGGGTGAACCGGCTCTGGTCGCCGGGACCTCCTTGCGCGCCCACGCGCTCTGGCTTTCCCTTCGTCCCTCCCAGTGGGTGAAAAACCTCGTGCTGGCGCTGCCCTTTCTCTTCGGCGGCGCCCTTTCCCAAGGGCGGGGGTGGCTCCTCGCGATCGAAGGATTTCTCCTTTTCTGCGCGGTCGCCGGCGCGGTCTATCTCATCAACGACATCGTGGACCGCGAGCGGGATCGGGCGCACCCGGTCAAACGGACACGGCCGCTCGCGTCGGGAGAGCTCAAGGTGTCGACGGCGGCAACGGCGGCGCTCGTGATCGGGGGAAGCGGACTTCTCGGCGCGTTCGCGCTCTCACAAGCGTTCGGGGGCTGGTG
>DATDNV010000445.1:0-4108 GCA_036518075.1 Thermoanaerobaculia bacterium | reverse complement strand
CGGGGGTCTTCATCTTCGGCTACATCTGGTTCCGATCGACGTTTCCGCGTTATCGGTTCGATCAGCTGATGGCGCTGGGCTGGAAGTGGATGCTTCCGCTCGCGCTCGCCAACATCGTGATCGTCGCGGTTGCGGTGCTCTCCACTCCCGGCACGACGAGCGGTCTGGTGACACTCGGATGGATCTTCAGCGTGCTCTTCGTTCTCATGTTCCTGCTGGCGAAGCTCCGCCGCGCGCTGGCTCGCCGCGATCGCCTCGCCGCGGCTCCTCAGGGCGCGCGCGAATCCTCATGAAGGAGAAGGATTCTCCATGGCGCTGAAGAAGTGGCTCGACAAGCTCGCGCTTCTCGATCTCTTCGACGGGTTGTCGGTGACGGGACGTCACTTTTTCACGAAGAAGGTCACGATTCAGTACCCGGAGCAGAAGAAGATCCCCTCGGACCGCTTCCGGGGAATGTTTCGGCTGGATGAAGAGCGTTGCATCAAATGCACGCTCTGCGCGATCGAATGTCCGATCAACATCATCTACATCGACTGGCACAACGAGAAGGACGCGCAGAACAAGTCGGTCAAGGTGCTCGATCGCTTCGACGTCGACCTGAAGCGCTGCATGTTCTGCCAGCTCTGCGAGGAGGCGTGTCCGACCGTGCCGAAGTCGATCTGGCTGACGACGAAGACGTACGAGATGGCCGCCTATGACCGTAACGACTCGCTCTACCTGGACATCCGCAAGCTGACCGACTGGCAGGCCGCAGCGAACGTAAAGCCGTTCACCGTGGTCGAGGAAGGGTAGAGGCGCAGAGCCGTGGATTCGAACGTGCTGTTGACCGGGGGAGCGGGTGGATTGTTCGTCGCGCTCGCCCTTCTCGCGCTGGGTTGCGCGATCGCCGTCGTGGTCGCGAAGAACCCGGTTCACTCGGCCCTGTTTCTCCTCGCCTCGTTCCTGTGGGTGGCCTGCATCTTCATCCTCCAGCAGGCCGAGTTCGTGGGCGCGGTGCAGATCCTCGTCTACGCCGGCGGGATCATGGTTCTGTTTCTCTTCGTCATCATGCTCGTGCATCAACGGACCGTGCGCGGCGCCCTGGCATTCCAGAATCAGTGGGATTTTGCCTTGCTCTTCCTGCCCGTGTTCCTCGCGCCGTTTCTCTACGTGCTCGGAACGGAGAAACTGCCCGCGGTGGCCTCGAACCCGGACGCGCTGCGCATGGTGGACGGCCGCATCGTCGGAAACACCAAGGCCGTTTCCTGGCTTCTGTATCGCGACTATCTGTTGCCGTTCGAGGTCGCCTCGGTGTTTCTCCTCGTCGCCATGATCGGAGCCGTCGTCCTGGGTAAGCGCGCGATGGATCGAGTGGACTGATGACGATCACGATCAACCACTACCTGATCGTCAGCTTTCTTCTCTTTTCGATCGGCTTTCTGGGCGTTCTGGTGCGCCGCAACTTCCTGACGGTGCTCATGTCGGTCGAGTTGATGCTGAACGCAGTCAACCTGAACCTGATCGCGTTCTCGCGGAGACTCTCCGATCTGACCGGACAGGTCTTTTCCATCTACGTCATCACCATCGCGGCCGGCGAGGCGGCGATTGGGCTCGCTCTGACGATCGCGCTCTTCCGGCAGCGCAAGACCCTCAACGTGGAAGAAGCGGACGTGATGAAGGGATGAAAGACCTGATCTGGCTCATCCCTCTGTTTCCGCTGGCGGGATTTCTCGTCAACGGGTTGCTCTATCTCGTCGGAGCGCGGGCGCCACGGCGAGACTTGAGCCATGATCCTCATGGCGAGCAGCCGGCGGCCGAGTCGGCGAAGGCCAGCGGTCACCCGCACGCGCACATGCATGGGGAGACCCATCCCCGGTTCCAGACGATCCACACGCTCGTCGGAACCGGCAGCGTGGCCCTTTCTCTGATCTTCGCCTTCGGCGCGATCTTCGACGTCGGGCTGTCTTCGCTCGCCGGCGGCGCCTCACACGTCCTGACCCTCTATCGCTGGATTCCGCTCGGGGTCAACGAGTCGGTCGGCCAGGTTCCGGGCCGGCTGGCGGAGTGGTTCGTCGACGTCACCTTTCGACTCGATTCGCTGTCCGCGTTGATGATCGCCTTCGTCACCTTCGTCGGTTTTCTGATCCACGTCTACTCGGTCGGCTACATGGGGCACGAACGCGGGTATGGGCGGTATTTCGCGTATCTCAATCTCTTCATGTTCTCGATGCTCGTCCTGGTCCTGGCCGCCAACTTCCTGCTGCTCTTCGTCGGGTGGGAAGGGGTCGGGCTCTGCTCGTACCTCCTGATCGGGTACGACTACCACAAGAAGTTCGCCGCGGACGCGGGTAAGAAAGCGTTCGTCGTCAACCGCATCGGAGACTTCGGCTTCATTCTCGGGATCTTCGGAATCTTGGCGCTGTTCGGCACGCTCGACTTTGGCCGTGTCTTCACAGCCGCGGCGGCGAATCCCGGGCCGGTGGCTCCGTATCTGACGTTGATCTGCCTCTGCCTCTTCGTGGGCGCCTGCGGCAAGTCGGCGCAGGTACCGCTCTACGTCTGGCTGCCGGACGCCATGGCCGGCCCGACACCGGTCTCTGCGCTGATCCATGCCGCGACGATGGTGACCGCCGGCGTCTACATGGTGGCGCGCTGCAACGTGCTCTTCCGCCTCGCGCCGGACGCGATGCTCGTCGTGGCGGTCGTCGGCGGCTTCACCGCTCTCTTCGCGGCCACGATCGGGTTGGCGCAGAACGACATCAAGAAAGTTCTCGCCTATTCGACCGTCTCGCAGCTCGGCTACATGTTCCTGGCCTGCGGGGTCGGGGCGTTCGTCGCGGGCATGTTTCACGTGATGACGCACGCGTTTTTCAAAGCCTGCCTGTTCCTCGGCTCCGGATCGGTCATCCACGCGTTGAGCGGGGAGCAGGACATCCGTCGAATGGGGGGACTCGCGCTCAAGATCCGCACGACCTACCGGACCTTTCTCATCGCGACCATCGCGATCGCCGGCGTGCCTCTCTTTGCGGGCTTCTTTTCCAAGGACGCCATCCTCGCGGCCACCTTCGAGGCGCACTTTTCTCGGGCGCCATGGCTGGGAAAGGCGCTCTGGGCGGCCGCGCTCTTTACCGCAGGCCTGACCGCGTTCTACATGTTCCGGCTCGTCTCTCTGACGTTCTGGGGAACCTACCGGGGTAGCCGCGAAGAAGAGGGGCACATCCACGAGTCGCCGCGCTCGATGACGGTGCCGCTCGTGATCCTGGCGTTTCTGTCGATCGTCGGCGGCTACGTCGGCATCCCGATCGTGAAGGGCGGCGATCGGATCGGGAAATTTCTCTCGCCCATCCTCCTTCCGCTGGCGGGCGCCGAGGCGCACGCGCACGAGGTGGCGATCTCTTCCGAGCTTCTTCTCATGGCGGCTTCCGTCGCCGTCGCGACTGTCGGAATCCTTCTTGCCTTCTTCTGGTACGCGAAAGGCAACGGGGCGGTCCCGGCGCGACTCGCGGCGGCCTGGCCCGGGGTATACCGAACGATTTCGAACAAGTACTACGTCGACGAGGTCTATGACGCGGTCTTCGTGGAGGGCCTGGCCAAGGACGGCGGCCGCCTTCTCTGGGATTTCGACGCGAGCGTGGTCGACGGGGCGGTCAACGGGGTGGCGCTGCTGACGCGAGCGATCTCGTGGCTCTTCTCCGCCTTCGATCAGTACGTCGTCGACGGCGCCGTCAACGGGATTGCCGACACGATCCAGGCGGGTTACGCGCTGTTTCGGCGAGCGCAGACGGGGAGGGTCCAGAACTACGCGCTGGTCATGGGGGCGGGACTGTTCTGCATCGTCATGACGTATCTGCTGTTTCGATGAAGAAGGGACGCAGGACCAAGGCGGTGGGCGGTAGGGACGAAGGGACCTACCTCCGACGTCCTATGTCCTGCGTCCCATAAAGGAAGATCGCATGCAGTCTTTGAACCAATTTCCGATCCTGTCGGTCATCGCGTACATCCCGCTCATCGGGGCGCTCGCGATCGCTTTTCTCGTCCCGAAAGAGAAGACGCGCACAATCAAGTACTTCGCCACGTTCGTCGCGGCGCTCGATTTTGCCGTCTCGCTGCCTCTCTGGTTCGGGTTCGA
>DATDNV010000444.1:0-6695 GCA_036518075.1 Thermoanaerobaculia bacterium | reverse complement strand
GCACTTCGGACAGACGAGGGAACGGCGGCTGACCAGACAATCACACCAAGACGCCCGGAGTGCCTCGAACGGCGCCTGACAGCCCGCACAGGAAACGACGTAGGTCGCCGCGGACCCATCCGCGGGGGATTGCATGGAATCAAACTATTCTACGCGCTTTCGGCGGAGGCGGATGATCCGTCTTCTCAGAAGCTCGCGCCCATCTGGGCCGCGCGTGCCGGGATCGACGGGGAGGGTCAGGCTCCGGTCGAGCTATGTGAAGGCAGCTCGACCGTGGCCGGTCGGATCGCGACGATGTCGGGATCGAGCTGATAGCCGGCCGATACCCAGCCGTCGAGACCCCCAGCGAGCGGCCGAACCAGCTTGAACCCCCGGTCGATGAGCGCGCGGGCCACACGGGCCGCCGAGGCCTCGTTGGGTCACGTACAGTAAAGAATGATCTCGCGGTCGTGCGGGAGGTCGCGCATCTTGGCTTCGATGTCGGAGTACTCCATCACGCGCGCGCCGGGAATTCTCCGCGGATCGACGCGGCGGGCGGAGCTGGTGCGGACGTCCAAAACGACAGGATCGCGGCCCTCGTCCATCAGGCGGTGGAGGTCCTCGGGCGTGATCCGGGCCAGCCGCAGAGCCCGATAGAAGCGGCGCCTCTGCCAGTACTTGACCGCGATGAAGATCACGAGCGCTGCGCCCAACAGGGTGAGCGATCGGCTGCCGATCGAGGTGAGCAGCTGCAGCCCCCGGTCGATCGCTTTGTGAAAGACGGCGCCGATCGCCACACCCGCGCCTGCCCAGAGGAGCGCACCGCCTCCATCGAAGATCAGGAAGGAGCTCATGCGCGCCCCGATCGCGCCCGCGAGCGGCGGAGCCACGGTCGAGAAGCCCGGGATGAATTTGGCGACGAGGAGCGACGGCATCCCCCACTTCTCGAAGGTCGTGGTCGTCTGTCGGACGCAGGAATCCGGAGAGAGAGAAATCCGACAGAGAGTTTTCAAGATCCGAAACCCGTGGCGGCGTCCGAGCGCGAACCAGAGGACGTCCGCGATCACTGAGGCGACGAGCGCCACCGCGAGGACCCCGACTGTGCTGAGATCCCTCTCGACAATCAGGGCCCCGGAGACGATGAGAACCGGCATCGCCGGAATGGGAAGACCCAGCTGCTCCAAAAGGACGTTCGCGAAGATCAGGGTCATTCCGTAACGGGCGACGTACTCGGTCAGCTGCTGCATGGCAGCCGAATATTACTGAAGTCCCATCTCGGCCGAGCCCCTCAACTAAGATAGAGACGTGATCCTCGAAACAGCGCGTCGAGTTCTTCAGATCGAGGCCGACTCCGTGCGGGAGCAGATCGCGAACCTCGGGCCGGAGTTCGTCGAGACGGTGCGGGAGATCACTGGTTCGCGCGGCCGCCTCTGCGTCACCGGGATCGGCAAATCCGGCCTCGTCGGCCAAAAAATCGCCGCCACCCTCGCGTCGACCGGCACGCCGGCCTACTTCCTTCACGCCGCCGAGGCTGCCCATGGAGACCTCGGGATGCTCGTCGAAGGGGACCTCGTGCTCGCCTTGTCCTACTCCGGAGAGACCCCCGAGATCGTCGGCCTGCTCTCCTTCGCTCGATCCCGAAAGATCCGCTCGGTCGCGATCACCGGCGCGCCGGATTCCTCGGTGGCCCGTGCGGCCGACCGGGTGATTTCCATGGCGATTCCGCGAGAGGCCTGCCCGATGAATCTCGCGCCCACTGCCTCCACGACGGCAATGCTGGCCATGGGAGACGCGCTGGCCATGGCGCTCTCGGAAAGCCGGGGATTCAAGGAGGCGGACTTCGCCGCGCTCCACCCCGGCGGCGTGCTCGGCCGGCGCTTCCTCAAGGTCCGGGACCTGATGCGCACCGGAGAACGGGTCCCCCGGGTCAACGCATCGACTCCGATGGCGGACGCCGTGCACGAGATGTCCCGAAAGATGATGGGCATTACGACCGTGGTCGACGGGAGCGGCGCTCTCCTGGGAGTGATCTCGGATGGCGACCTTCGAAGGTTGATCGAGCGCGACGTGAAACTGCTATCTCGAACGGCCGGAGAATGCGTCCATTCCAATCCGAAGACCATCGACGCGGAGGCGTTCGCGTCGGCGGCACTGACGCGCATGGAAGAGAACCGGATCACGTCGCTCTTCGTCGTGGACGGAAGTGGCCGCCTGGAAGGTGCGCTGCACATGCACGACCTGTTGTCGGCAGGAATCAGCTGAGGAAGAGCGGGCCGTCGGACCATCGGGAGATCTGGTGATCAGAAGGAGAAAGAAGCCCGCTCATTCCAATCCTCCGGCCATCCGGGCTCTGTTCTTCGACGTCGACGGGGTCCTGACCGACGGGCATATCTACCTGTCGGGCAACGGACGAGAGCTCAAGGTCTTCGACACCAAGGACGGCCACGGGATCCGGAAGGCGATCGCCGCGGGGCTGCGAATCGCCTGGATTTCCGGCCGCACATCCGACGCCACTGCAGCCCGGGCGCGCGAGCTCGGCGTCCACGTCTGCCTCCAGGGCATCCGGGACAAGAAATCCCGATTCGAGGCTCTCGTGCGGAAATGGAAGGTCGATTCTTCCGAGACCGCCGCGATCGGGGACGACGAGCCCGACGTGCCACTGCTCCTTGCGGCCGGTTTCTCGGCCTGCCCGGCGGATGCCACTCCCGCCGCACGGAAGGCGGCTCAGGTCGTTCTGCAGCGCAACGGAGGAAACGGAGCGGCGAGGGAGTTCATCGAGCAAGTGCTGAGACGAAACCGGCGAGCCACGACCCGGCACAAAGCGAGAGGGTCGCGATCAAGAAGAGGGCGACGCAGTTGCGATCCCGCCCACAATTGAGGATTTCACAATTCTCACTCTCTTCTAGGTCGCGGCCCTCTTCTTGAACACCCAGGCAATCCCGATACCCAACAGATAGAGCCCGATCATCGGCAGCGCGAACACGCACTGCGTCGCCACGTCGGGCGTCGGGGTAATGATCGCAGCGATGACGAAGATCACGAGAACGGCATACTTGAATTTCGCCAGCAGCCACTTCTCCGACACAATCCCCATTCGGGCCAGGAAGAAGATCAGGATCGGGGTCTCGAAGCAGATCCCGAGTCCGACGATGATTTTTGTCGCCGTGGAAAGGTATTCGTTGATTGTGATCACCGCGTTGAAGTTCTTCCCGACCCCGACCAGGAAGCCCACGACGAGCGGAAACGCCTCGAAATAGCCGAAGGCGCACCCCCCGAGGAAGAAGAACACGCCGGCCAGGATGAACGGCAGGACATATTTCTTTTCGCGTCGGTAGAGCGCGGGGGCGATGAACAGCCAGAGCTGCCAGAGGATGATCGGCGAGGCGGCGATCACGGCCGCCAGCAGCGCCACCCGGAAGTACATCAGGAAAGGCTCGGTCAGCGTTGTGTAGGAGAGGTTCTGCCCCGGCGGGAGAACCTTGCGCACCGGCTTGGCGAGGATCTCGAACAGGTCGGGCGCCCAGGCCCACGCAACGAAGAACAGAAGGAAGACCGCGATCAGACAGACGAAGATGCGGCGGCGGAGCTCCTCCAGATGATCGAAGAACCCCATGCGCGGAAGCTCTTCCTCTCCCGCGGGCGCGGGCTTGGGCTCGTCCGTGAGACGGCGCAACTGTTGAGAGAGGCTCAAGAGGGATGGATCGGCCGAGAGTCTGGCGGCGTGTCCGGCGGAGTCGACGGCGGGGCCGGGGCTTCGGCCAGGGGTGGAGCCGTCCGGGCGACTGTCTCCGGGGGCGCCGGAGAAGGCTCGTTCTTGATCTGCTCCATCTCGGTTTCGATCGTTTTCTTGAGGTCTTCCGACGCCTTCTTGAACTCCAGCAGTCCCTTGCCGATCGACTTGCCGATCTCAGGGAGTTTCTTCGGGCCGAAGACCAGAAGGGCAACAACCAGGATCAAGATCAGTTCGGGCATTCCGATGGACCCAAACATGTTTCCTCCGGCGTGGGCGATTTTACGCCGGATGTGGAGAAAGCCTACGACTTTCCCGACTGGCGTGTCAGAATGGAATCCCCGACGCCTCGGGACAGGAGGGCCCGCGTGACCAAGCCACTCTCTCGCTTCCTAACCGTACTGGCCCTTCTCGCCGCCGCCACCCTCGTGGGAGGCGCGGTCGGCGGAAAGGTGGCGTCCGGGGACAGAGATAACCCCTCTCTGGACGAGTACGCGGACATCTTGACGACTCTGTCCGAGTGGGCTCCGGAGCCGGTCGCGCCCGAAAAGTTCGTTTACGCCTCGATCCACGGCATGCTCTCGCGCCTCGATCCCCACACCGCGTTCCTCGAGCCGGATGAGTACTCGGCGATGAAGGAAAAGCAGCAAGGCTCCTTTTTCGGCCTGGGCATTCAGATTCAAAAGAGGATGGGAAAGATCACGGTGATCGCTCCCATGGAAGGCACGCCGGCTTACAAGATGGGCGTCCGCGCGGGAGACATCATCGTCGCGATCGAGGACGAGGAGATCAAGGAAGACGTATCGACCGACGAGGTCGTCCGCAAGCTGCGCGGCCCGAAGGGCACTCAGGTGACGATCTCCATCCGCCGCACGGGAATCGACGAACCGATCCGGATGACGATCACCCGGGCCGAGATTCCGACGCTCTCCGTCCCCTACGCGTTCATGGTGACTCCCGACACCGGATACGTTTTGCTGCGCGACTTCACCCACACCTCGAGCCGCGAGCTTTCTGCCGCGGTCGACAAGCTCGACCGGCAAGGCGCCAAGAAACTGCTCCTCGACCTGCGCGGGAACCCCGGCGGCGTGCTCGACCAGGCTGTCGATATCGCTGATCTCTTCTTGCCCAAAGGGTCGAAGGTGGTCTACACGCGCGGGCGCACCAACTCCTCCGCACAGGACTTCTACGTTCCGGGCGAGGGAAACCACCTCGACCGTCCCCTCGTCGTCCTGATCAACCGCGGATCGGCCTCGGCGTCGGAGATCGTTGCGGGAGCAATCCAGGACCACGATCGGGGTCTCCTGGTGGGCCAGCGAAGCTGGGGCAAGGGGCTCGTCCAGAGCGTCTATACCCTGCCGTACGGAGCCGGCCTCGCGCTGACGACCGCCCGCTATTACACCCCATCGGGACGCTGGATCCAGCGGGACTACAGCGACCTGCTCGCCTACGTGAACCCGACCGACACGGACTCCTCAAGCACGGCGACCCAGACGGAGGACCTGCCCCGGCAGGCCGGCGAGCCCTTCTACACGGACGCGGGCCGAGTGGTGTACGCCGCCGGTGGGATCACACCGGACGTGATCGTGCGCAACAACATCGACTCGAAGCTGGAGACACAGCTGCTCGCCCGCAGCATGTTCTTCAACTTCGCCGTCGACTGGGTCTCCAAGCATCCCGACACGAAGCAAGACTTCACCGTCACTCCCGAAATCCGCTCCGCCTTCTTCCGGTTCGTCGAGGCATCCAAATTTTCGAGCGCCGAGGAGCTGCAGCGGCAGTGGTCCGAAGACCCCAATCGCAGCCTCATCGATTTGACGATTCGAATCGAAGTCGCCAACGCGAAGTTCGGACTCGAGGCGGGACGCCGGGTCCAGGTATCCGGTGACACCCAGGTGCAGAAGGCGTTGACGCTGTTCGACGAGGCCGCCCGGATCGCGGCGCTTCCCAAGAAGTCCAATCAGGCTCGCGCCGCGAAGTCCGAGTAGGTGGCTCGCTGGCGGGCGTCTCCCTCGTGGGGACGCGGCGGCCTCGAAGTGTGTAGTTCGTGTCTGGCCGCCGCTCCGCTCGGACGGCGCAGACTGGTCCCGGTGACAGTCATTTACGGTTGGTGCGCCATCCGAGAGGCCCCACTGCGGGAGACGCCCGCTGCTCGCGGCTAGGGGTCCGTGCGACAGGGACTCCCGCGGCAATATGCTTGCGAGTATCTAAAGCGAATATGGGTGCATCACACGGTTGGGCCGAAGTCGATCAGGAGCGCAAGCGCGAGATCATCGAAGGCATCCGCTCGGGCCGCGCGACGCGGGGTCCCGTGCATGCCGAGCTCGACATCACCGATCGCTGCAATGTCGCCTGCTACTTCTGCAATCAGCAGGACGTTCGAACGAGCCAGCAGATCTCCTTCGAGCACCTCGCCGGGCTGATCGACGAGCTGGCTTCGCTCGGCTTGCGCTCGGTTCGGATGTCGGGAGGGGGCGATCCTCTCGCGCATCGGGAGGCCGGGCGGGTGATCGATCACCTGCATTCCCGCGGGGTCGTCCTCGACAACCTCACGACGAACGGTGCCCTTCTTTCTCCCGAGATCGCGCGGCGATTGATCGAATACCGCGCGCGCGAGGTGCTCTTCTCCTTGAACGCGGCCGACCGGGACGACTACCAGCGAATGATGCAGGTCAAGGCATCGACGTTCGACGCCGTCCTGGGCAATATCACGCATCTGATCCGCTCTCGCGGGCAGGGTTCCTATCCCAACGTCGTCGTCCAGTTCCTGATCGACCGTAAGAATTTCCCGGAGCTTCCGCGGATGTACGATCTCGGCCGCTCTCTCCACGCCGACCGGATCGCGGTCGGGATCGTGCTGAACATCCCCAACCAGCGCATCCAGCCGGAGCTGTTGCTCCATCCCGCCGACGGAGAGACGCTGCGTCCCTATTTCGAGGAGATCCTGAGACGAGACCGCGATTCGCAGCTTCTCCAGATCGACTTC
>DATDNV010000443.1:0-2179 GCA_036518075.1 Thermoanaerobaculia bacterium | reverse complement strand
AATCACCGTCGATGGCGATCTCTCCGATCCCGGGTGGGAGGGGGCCGCGGTCATCGACGCCTTCTGGGAAACGTCGCCGGGAGACAACACGCCGCCGAAAGTGCGGACCGTCGCATATCTCACATACGACGACAAGGCCTTCTACATCGGCGTGCGCTGCGACGATCCGCGCCCCGACCGGATCCGGGCTCCGTACGCGGACCGCGACCAGGTGATCGGCACCGATGACAACATCGCGGTGTTTCTCGACACGAGAAACGACCGCCGCGCGGCGATGGAGTTCCGAGTCAATCCGCGGGGCATTCAGGGCGACGCGACCTGGACCGAGGCGCTTCAGGGCAATGCGAATCAGGAGGACTTCTCTCCCGACTTCTTCTACGACACCGCCGCCAAAATCACGAAGGAGGGGTGGACGGCAGAGATCGCGATTCCGCTGGCGACGCTTCGTTACACGAAGGCGGATCCGCAGACCTGGGGCATCCTGATCTGGCGCAACTACCCGCGAGACTTCCGATACGCGATCTATTCGAGTCCGCTCCCGCGTGGCTCGAACTGTCTTCTCTGCTTCATGCGGTCGCTGACGGGAATTGCCGAGCTTCCCGCTTCGAGCCACTGGACCATCGCCCCCTATGTGACTGCGAAGGAGGAGGGGCATCCGAGCGACCCGACCGATCCGCGCTCCGACTTCACGAACCGGCCGATCCGCGTCGACGGCGGGATCGACGCGAAGTGGACGCCCAACCCGGATACGGCGATCGACGCAACGATCAACCCCGACTTTTCACAGGTCGAGTCCGACGTCGCCCAGATCTCTGTCAATTCCCGTTTCGCGCTCTTCTATCCGGAGAAACGGCCGTTCTTTCTCGAATCGAGCGACCTCCTCCAGACTCCGATCCAGGCGGTCTACACGCGCACCATCACATCGCCACGCTGGGGCTTGCGGGCGACGGGAAAGGCGAGCTCCTACTCCTACACCGCGCTCGTGTCCGAGGACCGCGGCGGCGGCAGCGTCGTCCTTCCCGGCCCCGAGTCGTCGACGTTTGCGCCGCAGGACTTCGGTTCCTACGTCGCGATCGGTCGTCTGAGAAGAGACTTCGGCTCATCGTTCGCGAGCTTTCTCGTGACCGACCGAGAGGTCCAGGGAGGCGGATACAACCGAGTCTTCGGTCCGGACTTTCAATGGCGAGCCTCGGATCTCGATCTCGTGACCGGGCAGTTTCTCTTTTCCGCGACGGAGAATCCGGACCGCCCCGACCTCTCGCCAGACTTCGACGGACGGAGCTTCTCTTCCCACGGGCTCGACGTCTCCTGGGACCACTCGACCCGGACGATCGAGTGGTACACCGACTACAAGGATTTCGGCGACGGATTCCGGGCCGACGTCGGATTCGTCCCGCAGGTGGGCTACCGCGAAAGCCACTCCTTCGTGAACTACAAGTTCTACCCATCGGGCTTTCTCAACATCGTCCGGCCCTTCTTCGACCTCGACTATCAGGCGTTGACCGATGGCTCGCTTCTCTCTCGCCGCTTCAATCCGGGCATCGACGTCTTCGGCCGCTGGAACCTGTTCGCCGAGCTCTCCTATTACCCGGACGAACGATTTCGCGTCGAAGGAAAGGTCATTCCGCGCGAGTACGTGAGCTTCTTCCTCACCATCGATCCGCCACATTGGATCTCGCGGCTGCAGATCAACGGCCATGCCGGAGAGGACATCGATTTCGCCAACGCGCGCCCCGGCCACGGCGGCGAAGTGATGGTCAGCGCGACGATTCGTCCAACCGACCATCTCGCGCTCGACTTCGTCGGCGATCGGCAGTGGATCGACGTCGACGACGCGACGCTGGGATCGGGGCGGCTCTTCACCGCTCAGGTCGCGCGGCTCAAAGCCACGTACACGTTCACGGCCCGAGCGTTTCTGCGTCTCATCGGGCAATACGTGAAAACGGATCGGGACCCGGCGCTTTACACTTTCTCCGTGCCGGCGAAAGAAGGGAACTTCGACGGCTCCGCGCTCTTTGCCTACAAGCTCAACTGGCAGACCGTGTTTTATCTGGGGTACGGCGACAGCCGCGCGCTGTTCCCCTCGCTCGATTTCACGCCCGCCAATTCCCACTACGACCTGCTTCGCACCTCGCGGCAGTTCTTCCTCAAGATCTCTTACGCCTTTCAGGGCTGAGCC
>DATDNV010000442.1:0-5062 GCA_036518075.1 Thermoanaerobaculia bacterium | reverse complement strand
TGGTCAAGCCATCGCCGCGGACTCGAAAGGCCAGGAGGCTCTCCTGCGAAACGAGGCGGCGGGCGACCTCGGCGAAGTCACGCGTCGTGAAACGGGAAAGCGGCTTTTCATCCATGGTCTCGACCAGCACGTATTCGTGGGTGACGGGATCGTAGGTCACCGCCGCCCGGTATTGGCGTGCTCCGAGCCGATAGTCCCAAAACCAGTGGGCGTTGTGCCTGTAGAGACGGATCTCGTATCGAATGACCGTTTCGAGCCCCGCCTGGATGCGGGTGGCGAGATCGGGATTCAGCGCTCCGTCGAGCCGAAACTTGAGCAAGATCTCGGTTCCCCGAACTTCGGCCACGAGAGGGGATATGTGGGGCCGAGCGGATTCGGCAGCGCCGAGCGAGGCCGCGGAGGCGAAAACGGCCAAAAAGACCCCCATCGGCCTCCACGGGACCATCGACCGATTGTAAGACGGGGAAGGGCTGCGAAGGGCCGGATCGGCCCCTGCGACTCAGGCGCCGGGCGACTGGACCGCCGCCGCCCTCGGATCGAGGTCGTCGGGGGTCTGACGGGCGGGCTCGCGCAGCGCGGCGTCGAGAGCGCGGGCAAACTCGATGTGCAATGCGTGGCCGGCCTTGCGGGCAAAGACGTGGCCCGAAAGCGGACGCCCAAGAAGAGACAGATCGCCGATCAGATCGAGGATCTTGTGGCGCACGAACTCATCGCGGAAGCGAAGAGGACCGGACAAGATCCCCTTGTCGTCGAGGACGACGGCATTCTGCAGACTGCCTCCTCGGGCAAGTCCCCGGGCTCGCATCTCTTCGACCTCCCGCGTGAAGCCGAACGTTCGCGCCGGGGCGATGCCGCTGGCATATTCCTCGGGCCGAACCGAGAGGGTCAGGGCCTGGCGGCCCACGATGGGATGCGGAAAGTCGATTTCGTAAGTCACCGTCAGGCCGGGACCGTCCGGCGAGAAGCGCACGCTGCGGTCTCCACGCACGACCTCGACCGGCCGTTCCAGTTTCAGCGGCCGAACGGCAGGTTCGAGGCGCTCGAAACCCGCCGCATGGAAGAGCCGGACGAACGGGAGCGCCGAGCCGTCGAGGATCGGGACCTCCGGTCCTTCGATCTCCACGCGGCAGTTGTCGAGTCCTTCCCCCGCCGCCGCGGAGAGCACGTGCTCAACCGTCCCGATCGAAACGCCGGACGCCGCCAGGGTGGTCGCATAGTCGAAGCTCGAAGCGGAGGCGAGGCGCGCGGGGATGACCGTCGCGGGGCGGTCGGCGCGAACGAAGAGAATGCCGGAATCCGCGGGAGCGGGGCGGAAGATCGCCCGCACCGGATGACCGGAGTGCAGCCCGACGCCCTCGATCGAGACGCTCGTGCGGAGGGTGGTTTGCGATCTCAAGATGTCGATTCCCGCCTTTCGCTTCGCAGCTTCGATGCCAGGACCTCGCATCTCGCGATTCGACGGCTAACTCTTAGCAGCAGAAAGATTTAACGCCGGCGCTGATTTGGCCGGCTCGCGCGTTTGTGTGGCTGCGATGCGACAGGAGCGTGGCTCGATCACCACGTTCTCGGGGTTCCGCGCCGGGGCTCGATTCTCGTCGGCTAGACTGCTTCGCCGAATGTCAGGGATCGGGGTCGAGCAGTCGATCGGCGAGATTCTCATCTCGTCCCGAGAGGCGCTGGGAGTCTCGCGTGCTCGCTGCTACTCGATGGATGCGAACGGACTCTATCGCCTGTCCGCGTCATACGGTTTCGCGATGCGCTCGGCGCCGCCGTCGACGCTCGAGTCGGGGCACCCGCTCATCGAATGGGCGCAGCGCCACCGCAAACCTGCTTTCGCCAACGGATTTCGGGACGCGGGTGTGCTCGCAGCTCTCATGGAGAAAGAGCGGTATGGCCGCTCTCTCGTCGCGCCCGTCTATCTCGGATCGCGTCTCGCCGGCATTCTCGAGCTCCAGGACAAGCTCGGCAACGCGCTGTTCGGACCGGAAGACCTTCACCAGGTGACTCGCGTGACCGATCGGATCGGCGCCGTCCTCGGGAACGTCGAGGGCGTCGCGCTCTCACCCGAACCTCTTCCTACGGAAGATCAGGAAGCCCTTTTTCTCCACACCGAGGGCGATCGAGCGATCGATTTTCCGCCGCCGCCCGAGCTCTTCTCTCCCGCGCCTGCGGTCCCCACCGCATCGGCGCGCGAACGCTCCGCTGACGCGGCCACCCTCGACACTCTCCGGCGAGAACACGTTCTCTTCAAGGCGTTCGAGAGCGCGGTTCTTCTCTCTCCCGACGTCGAGGCGGTCGTCTTCTCTCTCTGGGGCCGCGACGCGGCGCAGCTGAGCGTCGGTGCGCGCCGTCCCCTCTCGGAGGCGGCCAGGGCAGCGCTCGATCGGAACCTGGAGTCCGCCCTTCGATCTCCGGTCTCTTCCCTCTCGTTGCCGAAGGACCGGTCGGTCGAGACCGAATACCCGATCGGACGCGGTCCGGGCGAAGTCGGTGAGCCTGCGGGAATTCAAACCTCGGTCGTTTTCGCGGAGAAGAGCACGCTCCTCTTCACGCTGCTGTTCTCTCGCCCTCCCTCGGGCGGAACGGAGGCGGCCTTCAAAGAGCTTCACCGTCTCGTCCGCGCCTCCGTGCTCCAGCTCCGCCGCGGAAGTCGTTATCACGTCGCCTACCGAAGTCTCGTCCACGCGATCCTGGAGCCCGGGCGCAAGAACTATCCCCAGCTGAAGGCGCACTCTCTGGCCGTGGGTGCTCTGACCCGCCGCTTTGCGGCCGTGCTGAGACTTTCGGGCGAAGAGATCGAGCAGCTCACCGTCGCCGCGCTGCTGCATGACATCGGTCTGCGCGAGCTCGAGATTCCGTACGAGAAACTCGGAGGCCGTCGTCCCCTCGACCTGCAGGAGGTGACGATCGTTCGGGAGCACGCCGGCGTCGGCAGCTCTCTGTTGGAGCGAATCGACTTTCCCTATCCCGTCGCCAAGCTCGTCCGCCACCACCACGAGCGGTACGACGGAATGGGATATCCGGACCGGCTCGCCGGCAACAAGATTCCGTTCGGCGCGCGCGTCATCGCGATCGCGGACGCCTACGACGCGATGACGTCTCCCCACTCCTATCGGGCGCCCGTTTCTCGCGAGTCGGCTCTCGATACGCTTTCGGGGAAGGGAGGCACGCAGTTCGATCCGGAGCTCGCGCGGCGATTCTGCGAGCTCGTCCGCGCGACCGCCGTCGTGGAAGAAGGCGAGCTGCTGCCCGAGATCGGGCCGTGAAGCGGCCGGCCGCCGCGGCCGGGCAGGGGGTCAAGCCCGTGGCGACGAACCGTAAAGCCTTTCACGACTACTTCATCGAAGACCGGACGGAAGCGGGTCTCGTGCTGACGGGAACGGAGGTCAAGTCGCTGCGCGAGGGTCGTGCGCAGCTGAAAGACTCTTTCGTTCAGTTCCGTGGCGGGGAGGCCTATCTCGTCGGCGTGCACATCTCCCCGTACGGGTCGGGCTCCTGGACCAATCATCCTCCCGAGAGGGACCGCAAGCTCCTTTTGCATCGCCGCGAGATCGACCGATGGGCCGGCGCCGTGGCGACTCGCGGAGTGTCGTGCGTTCCTCTCTCGCTCTACTTCAAAGGCGCGAAGGTGAAGGCGGAAATCGCTCTGGTGAAGGGCAAGAAGCTGCACGACAAGCGGGACGCGTTGAGAAACAAGGATCTTCGGCGCGAGGCGGAACGGGCCATGCGAGAGCGGTCGAGAAGATAGGGAAAATGGTGGACTTCGTCCTCCGGGACATTCGCCGCTCGGACCTCGAAGCGCTCTACGCCCTCGACCAGATCTGCTTCGACTCGGGGATCGCTTACTCGAAAACCGAGTTGAAACAGATTCTTCGCTCCGCCTCGGGGTGCGGCGTGCTCGCGGAGTCGAGCGGAGAGGTCGCGGGCTTCGCGGCGGGATACGTTTCCGCGCGCGGCGCCGGGCATGTCGTGACGCTCGACGTCTCGCCCGCGTTTCGCCGCCAGGGACTCGGAAGGACCCTTTTTTCGGATCTGCTCCAGAGGTTCCGGAGAGCCGGCGCTACGGGGATTCGACTGGAAGTCGAAGTCGAGAACCAACCGGCCATCGCCTTCTATCGGACATTCGGCTTTCGCCCGACCCGTCGGGTATCCGACTACTACGGTTACGGCCGCGACGCGTGGGAGATGGAAAGAAAGTTGTGAGTGGAGAATGGAGAGTTGAGAATTGGACTACGGCATTGAACTCTTGACTCTCAATTTCCTCTGATCGCTCTCGGCCTCGGCGATCGGGACAATCGCCGGTTCGCCCTCAGGAGATGCTCGAACTCGGGACCGGAGACGGGCGCGCTGAACAGGTAGCCCTGCATCTCGTCGCACTGGTTCTGCCGCAGGAACGCGAGCTGCTCTTCCGTCTCGACTCCCTCGGCCACGACCGTGAGCTCGAGGCGATGCGCCATTGCGATCACGGCGGAAGCAATGGCCGCATCGTGCGCATCCCGAGTCACGTCGCGTACGAACGACTGATCGATCTTGATCCGGTCGATGGGGAAGCGCTTGAGATAGTTGAGGGAGGAATACCCGGTTCCGAAATCGTCCAGCGAGAGCCGGATGCCGAGCTTCTTCAGTTCGAGCAGCAGGCTGATGGAGAGCTCCGCGTTCTGCATCGCGTTCGATTCGGTGATCTCGAGGTCGAGCATTTCTGCCGCCAGGTGCGCGGCATCGAGCGCTTCCGTGACGTCGCGCAACAGATCCGCTTGTTGAAACTGGCGCGCCGACAGGTTGACGGCGACGCTGAGGTCGGGGAACCCCATGTCCTGCCAGGCGCGGACCTGCACACAGGCGTCGCGGAGCACCTGCTGTCCGAGCGGCACGATCAGGCCCGAGAGCTCGGCGAGCGAGATGAACTCGGACGGGAGGAGCAGCCCGAGGTCCGGATGCTTCCACCGCACGAGCGCTTCGGCGCCGCGGATCCGGCCGGTCTTCAGATCCAGCAGCGGCTGGTAGTAGACGACCAGCTCGTGGTTCAGGAGCGCCTGCCGCAATCGACTCTCGAGGGAGAGTC
>DATDNV010000441.1:0-2443 GCA_036518075.1 Thermoanaerobaculia bacterium | reverse complement strand
TGAGCTTTGGCCTCCTCGTCCTTTGTCTGGTCTCGGTCGTAGGACTCGCCAAGTTGGAGACTCCGACCGTCGAGCATCTGGTCGCCGAGGTGGGAGCTCCCAAGGCAGTGATCGGCATCGTGATCGCCGTGCTCGTGCTGTTGCCCGAAACGGTAGCGGCGGTTCGCGCGGCGTACGCAAACCGTCTTCAGACGAGTATGAATCTCGCCATCGGTTCGGCCATCGCCTCCATCGGCCTCACGATTCCGGTCGTGGCATTAGCGGCGATCCTGTTCCATTTGCCGATTCATCTCGGGTTGGATTCCAAAGACCTCGTGATGCTGGCGGTGACTCTCCTTTTGAGCTCGGTCACCCTCGGCTCGGGGCGAACCTACCTGATGCAGGGGGCGGTTCACCTCGTGCTCTTCGCCGCGTTTCTGTTTCTGGCGTTCGTACCCTGACGTCCAGCGGGTCCCGGCCGGGTCTCCCCAATTCCTCGTCGCACCGCGGCCCGAAATTTGCAATAACCCGGCCTCGTCGCAAAAACGGAGGCTTCCCCATGAAGATCGATATCTACGTATCGGGTACGGAGAGGCTGAAGCCGCGCTACGGGTTTTTGCCGACGAATCGGCCTGTTTCTCTGCTGCCGGGAGGGGAGACCTGGAAGTATGTCGGCTCCGCTGACACGATGGAGTTCCATCTGCCGGAAGCCATAGAGGAACACATCGAGCGCCGAGGCTTTTGGACGGCCGAACCGCTGGCGTTGTCGTCGATCTGAGTCCGCCGTCAGGAGCTCAGGGACAACTTGGAACGTTTCGGTCGAAGCTCGTCGAGTGGTTTGCTCGGGGATCGTCGGCGCTCGCCGCAATGGCGGTAGCATCGCGGCGTGGCTGCTCTCCGCCGGCTGGAACAATTCCTCTGGATTCTCGGCGTCGTGCTGATTGCCGCATACGTCGGCATTCGTCTTTACCAGCGCTCCGCGGCTCGGCGGGAAACGCGCGCGTTCGAAAGGCGGGTGCAGCAGCACCTGGCCACGCCGATCCCGGCTCAAGCGCTCCCCGTCCCGTCTCCGATGCCCACTCCGGTCATACCTCTGCCCGAAGAAAAACCCGCCGACACTTCGCTCTGGGCGCCGAAACGGATTCGAGAATACGAAGAGAGCCTTCGCCAGAAATCCTCCGATCCTGTCGCGGTTCTGAGAATCTCCAAGCTCGGCATCGAGGTGCCCGTTTTCCCCGGCACCGATGACTTCGCGCTCAATCGTGGAGTCGGCTGGATCGAGGGCACGGCGCGTCCGGGAGACGAGGGCAATAGCGGAATCGCCGGCCATCGCGACGGGTTTTTCCGGCCGCTGAAGGACATCGTCAAAGGGGACTCGATCGAGCTGCTCACGCTCGCCGGAAGCCGCATCTACCAGGTCGAGGAGATTCAGATCGTCGACCCCAACGACGTACAGGTCCTCGACCCAACCCCGCAGGCGGCTCTCACTCTCGTTTCCTGCTACCCGTTTTATTTCGCCGGCTCCGCCCCCAAGAGATTCATCGTTCGCGCCGTTTCATCACCAGCTGCCGCCGAACAGTCCGCACTAAAGTAGTTTCTTCGAGCGCAGAAAGTAGGCAGGAAGGTTGCATCTTGGGTTCGTGAAAGGAGGTTCCCTATCATGCGAACCTTAAGAGCCTTTGCGGTTCTCAGCGCTCTCGGGGTGATTCTCTTGCTGGGAACGAGTCCGCTCGCCGCGGACGAGGCTTGGAGAACTCCTCTGACGATCTCCGAGCCTACCGAGATTCCGGGAATGGTGCTCGAGCCCGGCAACTACATCGTCCAGGTCGTCAACACCAAACAAACCAGGTACGTGGTCCAGTTTCTGAGCGGGGACGGATCCAGGAACATCACGACGGTCATGGCGGTTCCAAACTACCGGGTCAACATCACCGATGGCTCCCCATTCACGTACTTTCAGAGAGCCGCCGGATCCCCGCAGGCTCTGAAGGACTGGTTCTACGTCGGCAACAACTTCGGCATCGAATTTGTGTATCCGAAGGAGACCGCGGTCCGGATCGCTCAGACGAGCAAGGAAGAGGTCTACATGGCGCCATCCGCGAAGCCCGAAACGACCGAGCAGGTCGTGACGGTGTCGCCGGAGCTGAAGGAAGCGCCACTGCCGCCTCCGCCGGCTCCCAAACCCGCGACAGTCGTCGCTCAGGCTGCGCCTCCGCCGCCGCCTCCACCCCCGGCGCCGAGAACGCTCCCGAAGACGGGAACGAACCTGGGGCTTCTCGCTCTCGCGGGTCTGGCCTCGCTTGGCGCGGCGACGACTCTCAAGCTCGTCCGCCGATAGCAGTCTTCTTACTTCCCGGAAATCCGGGCCGGTCGACATCGAGTCGATCGGCCCGTTTTGCGTTTGATGGAGGGAGACGGCTGGCGTCTTTGAGTGGAGAGAAGAGAACCGGTTGCCGAGCTATTG
>DATDNV010000440.1:0-5397 GCA_036518075.1 Thermoanaerobaculia bacterium | reverse complement strand
ATCGCTGGGCTGCATTCCCGCCGGAGCGGTCGGCTTTGCCGGGCTGCTTCTCGGCGTCGTTGCGGGCGGAGCGCCCGTACTGGCTGCACGAAGAGCTCAGGCTTGAGATGGCGGAGCCGGGGAGGCCGTCGGGGTAGGCCGCCTCACCCGGGGTTGCGCGATCTTTTCGGAGACCCCGTGCGGAACTGGCGCCGATACGCGGCCGGTGAAATGCCGACGCGCGCGCGAAAGACGGCGCGGAAAGTCTCCGGGGACTGATATCCGCAACTTTCGGCCACGCGGTCGAGCGGACGGTCAGATGTCTCCAACAGATCCTGGGCCCGTCCGATCCGTTCATGCTGGAGCCAGGTCTTGGGAGTCGTGCCGGCTGCGTCCGCGAACCGCCGCAGAAAGGTCCGCTCGCTCATGGCCGCCCGCCGCGCGAGATCGCCAATTCGAAGGGAGCGCGAGAGGTTCCGACGAGCCCAATCCATGACCTCCGCGACCGCGCTTCCGGCCCCGTCCGGCAAAGGGGTGCGGATGAACTGGGCCTGTCCGCCGGCGCGATGGGGAGTCATCACGAGCCGCCGCGCGATCGTATTGGCTGCTCTCCAGCCGAAATCGCGGGCGACGAGATACAGGCAGGCATCGATCCCCGCCGCGCTTCCCGCGGACGTGAGGATGTTTCCGTCGTCGACATACAGGACGTCGGGGTCCACGGTGATCTTCGGATATCTCGCGGCGAGCTCCTCCGCGTAGCGCCAGTGAGTCGTGGCCCTTCGGCCGTCGAGCAGACCGGTCGCGGCCAGGACAAAAACGCCGGAACAGATCGAGACCAGCCGGGCGCCGCGGCGGTGCGCTTTCCTCAAGGCGGACAGCAGCGCCGCCGGAGGAGGCGCGCTCCGATCCCGCCAGCCGGGGATCACGATCGTCCTCGCCCGGGCCAGCGTCCGTAGATTCGTTTTCGCAACGACCCGGATCCCGCCCGTCGCGCGCAGGGGCCCGCGGTCGGCGCCGACGACCGCGAATCGATACCAGGGGAACGTGAATTCGGGGCGAGGAAGCCCGAAAATCTCGACGGCAATCCCGAACTCGAACGTGCAGAGGCCATCGTAGGCGACGACGGCGACGAGACCAGGATCCCGCATGGCGGATTTCTACCACATATTGTCATTTTCGCCACTGGCGAACGCCAGGCGCGCCGCCTAGGCTGGAGCGGCCGACATAAGGAGAGCGAACATGACGACCGCCGTATCGGAAATCCCCGCGGCAGACCCGGCCGAGACGCTCGAACGACTTCAATCTCGCCTCCGATTCGAAACGGACTGTTGGGACGTCCATGAAGGCTTGCGCTCGCCGAATCCGGATTTTGTGCTCGTGGACGTGCGGAGCCGGGACGCGTACGAGCGCGGACACGTGGCCGGCGCGGTCTCCCTCCCGCGTCGGACCATCACGCGGGAGGCGCTGCGCGCCTACGCCGCCGAGACTCTCTTCGTGACCTATTGCGACGGTCCTCACTGCAACGGTTCGACGCGGGGAGCACTCGCTCTCGCTGCGTTGGGATTTCGAGTCAAGGAGATGATCGGCGGCGTGACGGGATGGCTGGACGAGGGATTTGAGCTCGAGGTGGGAGCCGCCGAGCCCGCGGCGGCCGTGCGCTGCGGGTGTTGAACACCGATCCGGGGAGAGCGAGCCGGCTCGAGACGGCCTTCCGGATACGAACCGCCCGGCGAACCGATTCGGCGCCGCTCGTCCGAGAGATGCGCGGGCTGGCGCGGTTCGAGGGCTACCTCGAAAGCTTCGCGGTGACCCCGAGGGAGCTCGAGCGGCGCGCGTTCGGCCGCAATGCGCAGTGCGCGATCGAGGTTGCCGAGAATGTCGCCACAGGAGAAATCCTTGGTTATGCGGTCGTTCTCACGACACCGTACACCTACGATCTCAAGCCGACGCTGACACTCAAGGAGCTTTACGTCGAGCCCGACTCCCGCGGCTGCGGTGTGGGAAAAGCCCTCATGCGCGCGGTCGCGGCCCGCGCGACGGCCCTGTCCGCCGGCCGGCTCCGGTGGGACGTTTTGCCGGGCAACGACCGCGCCGAGGCCTTCTACCAGTCGCTCGGCGGACGGCGCGTGGAAAACTGGATTCCCTATGTCATGGACGAGCCGACGTTCACGAACCTCGCGGCCTCCCAGCCGAACAGGGTCGAGGGGCGGCCGCGGCGGCCTCCGCGAATCAGGCGCGAGCGTTAGTTCGGCAGACGCTGCGAGGAGAGCCAGGCTTCGGCGGTGCTCGCCTGGCGGAACACTTTGGTCGCGCGAAAGCCTCTCGCGGCGAACACCTCGAAGACGAGGGCCGTCCCGAAGAGCGCGTCGCTCGACGCCACGATGGCACACGAGCCGAATTTGACGGCGGGTCGTATTCGGAGAATCTCCTTGCTGACAGCGCGCAGCTGATCGCTCGATGGAATCGTCGCCTGCTGGGTGAGGTCGAGCATGACATCGAGTTGGCCGGGACAGTCGTCGTCGATCTCGAGCTCGTGAAAGTGGGCGAGGACCTCCGGCAGCGTCACAGGGCCCGTGCACTGAGTTCGAATCAGACTCTGATCCTTGTCGATCTGGTAGGTGACAGGCATTCCCTTCTCCCGAAACGATCGTTTGTAAATTTTACAAGATCATTTACGATGGTGTAAGAACGGCCTTCAAGAAGGCGATATTCCCCAGACTCCATGGGAAAATTGCCTTTCTTGTAAGTCTATGGATCGAAAGTGGATCTGGGTTCGATCCGCCGGGTGACCTGTATCCGGTCACGACCGCGTGACCTGACCGTCTCAGGCAGAGATGGGATGGGAAGGTGCTGAGGATGCACCGGGCGAAAGGAGTCCCGAGTCCCGAATTCTTCTTTCGCCCGGCCTCCGGGAGATCTCCTACTTGACGATCGAGACGTTGATGAGATCGACAGGCAGCGCGTTGAAGTTCTCGATCTCGATGGTCTTCTTCTCCTTGTCCCAGAGAACCCGCGCCGCCGGCACGATCTTTCCCTCGCCCTTGCCATCTTTGTCGAGGTGGATCTCGACGAGGGTGAATTGATATTGCGTCGAACGCGTCGAGTTGGCGATCTCACCCCAGGCGACGGAACGGTTCGTCGCCATGACCACGTGGCGGCTTCCATCCGGCAGGACGTTGTTTCTCGCGTAGTAGAGGTCCCAGCCCAGCCGCCCGGTGAGCCGGATGTTTCCGACGGGCGGGCGGACCCGAGTCAGAACGTCGAGGAGTTTGTTCTGGCCGCCTTCCTGTAGAGCTCCCAGAAGCGCCTCGCGCTCTTGATCGGTCGACCAGCGGTTGATGAACATGTCGACCACGGCCGACTTTCCGGTACCAAGGCTCGCGGCGAAAGCCCGGAAACGCTCGATCGGCTTGTCCTTTGCGCCCAGCGCGGAGGCGACGAGCAGGAAGGGAATCGCGAGCATGGAAACCAAGCTGTTCCTTCTCATGACCTTCTCCTTATGAGGCGCCGTTCCAAGTCGGGTCCGGCGCATTTTGAGCGACACTTCGGATATCGCGGCGAAAGACCTTCTATTGGAAGTATCCGGTGACGTCAAGGATGAAGAGGAACGTTCGATAGGCTCGCTGCGATGGATGCAAGGACACCGCTTTCGAGGCGGTGTCCCTCAAGAAAGGTTATGTCTGGGAGTTGGGTTGGTGCCGAAGAAAATCAGCGGTGTCCGCCGCCGCCATGTCCGCCGCCTCCGTGGAAGCCGCCATGTCCGCCGCTCACGCGCGCGCCCTGGCTGTGGAACCCGCCGTGGAATCCACCGCGGCTGCCGACTACGTGTGTAGACCCGTGAAACCCGGGACGCCCGCCCCAGCCCCACCGGCCCCAGCTTGACCTGCCCCAACCCCAGCCCCAGCGCCCCCATCCCCACCAAGGAGCCCAAGCGTACCAGTAGGGATAGTAGGCGTACCCGTACCAGTAAGGCGCGTATCCGTACCAGTAGGGATAGCCGTAACCGTAGCCGCTGTCGTCGGAAGGTCCGACCGCAACCGTTTCTCCGCCTCCCGAGTCGGGCGGCGGCTGATCGCCGTAGGCTGGCGTGTCGTAGCTCACGGCGTTGCCCGGCGCCGGACTTTCCACCCCCGTGACGCTCGCGATGTAGTGCAGCACCGCCTCGCTGACTCCGGCATGCTGCATCTGGATCAGATCGCTCGCGCTGACGTCTCCCACGAATCGCGCGCTTCGCGATTTGAGATACGCGATGATCGTCGAGTCGGAGAGACCGGCGCGCGTCATCTGAACCACGTCATCCAACAGTCGGTTCGCGAAATGACTCGAAGGCGGCGGAGCGGATCGCGTCTGCGCGGCCGCGGTCAAGGAACCGAGAAGAAGAATCGTCGCGAAGACCGTCGTTCGCTTCATTACACACATAACAACTCCTCTTCGTCTCCACGTATTCTCCCGCAACGGCAGCGGCGCAGCGCAGGAATTTCTTCTCATTCACTCCTTCCTAATTTGGCGCGAGAGTGTCGCCTGCAGCGGACGGAACCCGCGGTCCGGGTGCCGTGCGCGGACAGGTATCTCGCCCCTCCTCCTCGTCGCGCCTGCATTTCTGGTTCTGGCCACCGCTCCCGAGGGAAATCCGGCCTCGGAACAGGCGAGTTGGCGGCGGTCGCGGCCGGAATCCCGGTGAAGGTGCACTGGCGGTGCGGACCAGATCCGATGGCCCGGGCCCGCTCCGCGCCTCCCGGCACAGTCGAGTGACGCGGCTTGCGTCAGGCGGCGCTGGTGTGGGAGAGGGACTCGGGCGAAGGCTGGCGGCGAAAGATCGCCAATGCCGCCGGAATCGTGCTGAGCGCGCCTGCGATCGCGAGTGTGGATCCGATCACTCGTCTCCGATTTCGCTGAAGGCGGCCTGCGAGAAGCAATCCGATACCGACGCCGAGGGCGCCCCGAGTCGCCGCGACGAAGATGAGTTGAGGAAGAGTCAGACTTAACTTTCGCATAAGGACCTCCGAGCGTTTCGTGGCTGCAATCTTCCCGCCACCGTCCTGCCGTCTGGCTTTCCGGCCGCGAGACCTGCTATTCTGGATCGGCGCCCCGAAAAACAACAGACAGAATGGAGCCGGGCGCCGCGGTGGCGCTCGAATCTTCACAGGAGAGGCCGATGGAAGCATTTGCCGTCCGGCCGTGGACCAGCGACGATCGTTCGGTTTTCGACTTCAAGGGCCGGCTCGCGGCGCGAGCGCGTTCGGCCGAGGAGGCGCGTCGGATCGCGGCCGCGATCAATTTCGTCGACGGGGTTCCCACCGAGGCGCTGGAGGCCTGGAGCGTCGGAACGATTCAGGATCCCTTCAACGATCTCGCCGCGGAGCTGGAGTCGGTTCTGCTCGCGGAGCCCTCGAGCACCGAGCGAAGACGAAGCGAGCG
>DATDNV010000439.1:0-7173 GCA_036518075.1 Thermoanaerobaculia bacterium | reverse complement strand
GATCGACTGTCAGGACGTCTTCTACCCGATTCAGATCTGGTACTACGAGCGCCTGGAAGCGGTCAAAAGCAAGGTCTACCTCATCTTCTATCAGCCGCTCGGGCTCGGCGAGTACAGGCTCTGGCTGCCGCTCGACGGCATCAACGTCCTCGAGGTCGGAGGATCGACCGGGATCCCGGCCCGGCGCGTCGACCCGATGCGATGTTCGGAGACGCGGACGATTCAGCAGGCGATGAGCTACGAGGCGGCCGCGCTCGGATCGGGAGCGATGTCGATGGCCGGCGCGTCCAAGATCTTCCAGCCGCCGACGGTCGAGACCGAGGGAGTCGAGCAGATCCTCTCGATGACGACCGATCTTTCGACCGGCGCGACGCCGGTCGCGGTCACCAAGCTGGTCCGATTTCCTGAGCAGCGGGCGAACAAGATGGGTGTCGATTTGTCGCTGCTCGTCCCCAAGAGCGACCTGAAGCCGCGCACGCTCGGCGAGGAGCGGTTCTACAACGTGGACGTCGTGGGGGAAGTCGTCAAAGACGACCGGCTGATCGACAATTTCAAGTACCGCTTCGACATTCCGTCCGAGCAGGCCGGCGAAAAGATTCCGCTGACGGTGCGGCGCTATCTCTACCCCGGCGAGTACAAGCTGATCCTCAAGGTCTCCGACGGCAACCAGCGCGCCGAGGGAAGGATCACGGAGGCGCTGACGGTTCCCGAGCAGCCCGACGCGCCCCCGGCCGAGGCCGCCGCGCGCGCGCAAGGCCGCGAGGCTCTCGAGAAGGTCAAAGACGCCTCCGGGCTCCTTCCCTCCATGATCGCCGTGCTTCCGATCGCCAAGGAGATCGTGACCGGCCTTCAGCGCTTCGAGACCAAGGTGGCCGAAGCGATCAAGCGTGTCGACTTCTACTTGAACGGCGCGAAGGTCATGACGAAGACGCGGCCGCCGTTCGAGGCCGAGGTGAATCTCGGTCCGATTCCCCGCAAGCAGACGATCCGGGTCGTGGGGTACGGGGAGAACGGGAAAGCGATCGGCGAGGACGAGTACATCGTCAACGAAGGCAACGATATCTTCCGCGTCAAAATCCTCGCGCCGCAAAAGGGAGCGAAGGTGGCGGGGCCAACCAAGGTCGTCGCGGCCGTGGGAGTTCCCGAAGGAAAGACGCTTCAGAAGCTCGAGTTCTACTCGAACGAGACCCGTGTTGCGACGTTGTATCAGCCGCCGTTCGAGCAGACGATCAACATCCGCGACAGCAAGTCGCTCGGCTACGTGCGCATCGTCGGCGCCCTCGACGACGGAACGGTCGCTGAAGATTTGCGGTACGTCAACGCGCCGGCCTACGTCTCGGAGGTGACCGTCGACGCGGTCGAGCTCTTCACGACCGTCACGGAAAAAGGCCGCCCGGTTGCCGGCCTGCAGGCCTCCAACTTCAAAGTCTTCGAGGACGGCGTCATCCAGAAGGTCGAGTCGTTCGAGAGCGTCAAGAATCTGCCGTTGACGGTCGGGGTGATGGTGGACACCTCGGCCTCCATGCTGCCTTCCCTTCCCGAAGCGCAGAAGGCCGCCATCTCGTTTCTCGATTACACGATCGGCGAGAAGGATCGGGCGTTCACCATCTCCTTCGACAACGAGCCGTATCTGCTCTGCAAGCCGACTGGCAAGAAGGACAAGCTCTTCCGGTCGCTCGCCGGAATGCGCGCCGAAGGATCGACCGCGCTCTACGATTCGATCGTCTACGGCCTCTACCAGTTCAGCGGCGTGAAGGGCAAGAAGGCGCTCGTGATTCTGACCGACGGCAAGGACACCGCGTCCAAGTTCGATTTCGACACGACCCTCGAGTACGTGCGCAAAACCGGGATCTCGATCTACGGCATCGGTCTGAAGATTTCGGGAACGGAGCTCGAGGTCAAGCACAAGCTGAACAAGCTCGCGAGCGTCACCGGCGGGCAGACCTTCTACATCGACTCCGCAGCCCACCTCGAGGGCGTCTATCACCAGATCAACGAGGAGCTCCGAAGCCAGTACCTGCTCACCTACTATTCGAGCAACACGGGCCCGAAAGACCAGTGGCGCAAAGTCGAGGTCAAGGTCGAGCCCACGAACCTCCAGGCGAGGTCGATCAGCGGGTATTACCCGTAAATAGCTCTCAGCGGTCAGCTCTCAGCTTTCAGCCGGAAAGCTCCCCGAATTAAGCTGATGGCTGAAAGCGGATGGCTGATAGCTCACTCATTCTCGCCTCCTCCTCTCCCCGTCGCGCCGAGATCCTGAGCGCCCTGGGAATTCCCTTCGAGGTCCAGGCCGCCGACGTGGATGAGACGCTTCGTTCCGGAGAGGACGCGGGCGAAGCCGCTTCGCGCCTGGCGGAAGCGAAGGCCCGAATGATCGGGCTGCGCCACTCCCGCCGATGGATCCTCGGCGCGGACACGCTCGTCGTGCTCGACCAGGCGATCCTGGGCAAGCCTCGCGACGCGGAGGATGCCCGCCGCATGCTCCGGCTCCTGTCGGGCCGCGAGCACCGCGTCCTGACGGGAGTCGCACTCCTGCGCCACGGCTCTCCCTCGCGGGTGCTGCTCGAAGAGAGCCGCGTCCAGATGGCGACGCTCACCGCCGAGGAAGTGTCCTGGTACGTCGATACTCGCGAGCCGATGGACAAGGCGGGCGCTTACGCGGTGCAGGGCCTCGGTTCCCGATTCATCGAGGAGATCCGCGGGTCCTACACCAACGTGATGGGCCTCCCGGCCCGGGCGGTCTATCGCCTCATGCGAGAGGCAGGGGACCCCTCTCTCGCTCTTCTCGCTCTCTCTTGCCCTTAGCTTTCATCTCGTACATTCGCGCGTCCGCCTGGGCGAGAGTCATCGGAAATTCCGCATCCATGCGATGGGTCGCCCACCCGACGGAGAGGGTCGGCTGGAGCTGATCGGTCGCGGGAATTCGCGGCATGCGGTGCGCCAGCTCCTCGGCTTTCTGTGCAGCCGAGCCTTCGTCGGTCCGCGGCAGGAGAACGAGAAACTCGTCCCCGCCCCAGCGGAAGACGAAGTCCGACTCGCGCACGCATGAGGTCAGGTAGTTTGCGACGAACTTCAGGACTTCGTCGCCGACCGCGTGTCCCTTGACGTCGTTGATCTCCTTGAACCGGTCGACGTCGGCGAGAAGCACGGAAATGGAGATTCCGTAACGGCGGACGTTCGCGAGCTCCCGCCGGATGACGTCATTGAAGTGATGCCGGTTATAAAGACCCGTCAGCGGATCCCGAACGCCCATCTCCTTGAGCTGCTGGTCCGACTGCGCCAGCCTCTCCATTTCCTGTGCGAGACGGGCCTGGCTCACTTCGAAGAGCAGGATGATGATTCCCACCGCGACCATCATTTCGAGCAGCATCGACGCGAAGCCCACGTAGCGAAGCTGCTCGGGAAACGTGGTCGGATCCCGGTAGCGCAACGCGGCCATGCTGAGAATCGCCTCTTCGATTCCCCAGAGGAGAAAAGAGATGGCGAGCAGCAAGCGCCCTGCGGTGGAGCCGGGGGTGATCGCGAAGGAGATCGAGGCCGCGACATAGCATCCCGCGAGCACGAGCCCGATCGCCGCCGAAGACGCTCCCGACGCCTTGTCCGCCTCCATCGCCGTCCACCAGGCAATCGCGAAGACGGGAACGATCCAGAGAAGCTCCATCGGCCCGCGTCCCGCCTTCTCGTCGCGGAACTGCCGGACCCCGCGCAGAAGGAACACGACGTGCGCGAGAAGCGAGAGGTGGAGCAGAAAGACGAACGGGCGGGGCTCGGCGAGCGACGGCAGGATGAGACGAAGGACGATCGCGACCAGAAGAAAGGACCAGGACGCGATCCAGTCCAGAAACGCCCGACGGCGGATCTTCTGATAGAGGATGAGGAAGAGAACCAGCAGCAGGAACGTCCCCGCCGCCTCGATGAGCAAGGAAAATTGATAGACGGGCATCGAAAATGAAATTTCTGGTTACTTGAGACGGAAATCTTAACAGGTTGGCGAAAAATCGCATTATCTCCGCGGCTGACCGCTTCGCGAGCGATCACGTTCGCGGCCGAATCACGCGCGCCGGATAATGGAGCGCAATTCCCTTACGGTTGGCCAGGAGCGATCACGATGCGAAAGGCCGAACGCGATCTCGGAAAGGTCGAGCTGGTCGCGCCCGGGATGGCGCGGGCCCGATCCGCCGCCGCCGCGTTCGGCGAGCGGCTCCTGGATCGGCGCTGCGCGCCCGTTTCCCTCTCGAGCCTCCTCGCTCGGGGTCCGGCCTCCGATGCGCTCGTCGTCTGCCCCGGAGGGGCCGATCTCGCACGCGACCTCGACTTTCTCACGCGGCTGAGCGAGCGCGTCCTCTGGCCAACGCCGGATCCGGACCTGCTCGGCGCGATCGCGGGCCTGCTCGGCCACGATCTGCCCGAAGCGCCGCCGCAGGCTTGGCGCCGCGACGCCCACCGGCAGGTCGCGTTCCTCTTCGAAGGGCGAGTGACCCCCGCTCGGGCGCGAGCCGCGCTCGCATCCGACGCGCGCCATTGGATCGCCGAAAGCGTTCGCCACGTTCGCCTGTCCCGGCGCGGGCTCGTGAGTCTCCAGCGCCAGGGTGTGCGGTGGTCCGCCCTTCGGCCGGTCCGCGTCCTGGCGCTGATCGCCTCTCCCGCACTCGTCCGGGCCCGCCGCCGCTGGCACAGGCTCCTGCCGGCCGAGACCCCGGTGTGGGTTTGGGAGAAGTAGAGTTCAGTCCGAAGTCCGACCCTATATCAGATCTGGTATAATCCCTTATTCACGCTCAATTCTCCTCGCTCGTCTTCACTTCTTCTGCGGCGCCGCGCGGTAGACCTCGCCGCCAATGAACAGCTCGAGAAGATCGGAGTCGATCACGCCTCGTCGCGCTTCTAAACGGAGAATGTCGAGAGCCCGGTCATCCGGAACCGCCTTCTTGTAGGGTCGGTCGCGCGCGGCCAGGGCATCGTAGATGTCGCTGATCGTGACAACCCGAACCGGTACCGGAAGCTCCGGCGCTTTGAGCTTTCTCGGATAGCCGGAGCCGTCCAGCTTCTCGTGATGGGCATAGGCCCAGTCGGGGACGCGGGAAAGATCCGGGGTCCACGGGATCTTCGACAGGAAACGAAAGGTCTGCGTGACATGAGACTCGATCTCGCGGCGCTCCCTGTCGTTCAAGCTCCCCTTCGGGATCGAGAGATAACCCAGCTCCTCCTCCTCCAGCAGGGGACGCATGGCGCCGGAGGCGTCGCGAAACTGGAGCTCGTGCAGGACGCCGATCTCGGCGCTCACCTCTGCCGCCAGAAGGCTCGGCTCGTCGGCGCGCGAGACGACCTTCCAGGCCTTTTCCAGCAGACCCACCCTTTCCGCCAAAGCCTCCGCAACCTTGCGCTCGGTCCATTTCTCCTTGGCTGCCCGCTCCCAGGTGTCGGCCGCCGCCGACAGGATCGCCTGCTCGACGCGCGAGCGGATCAGCTCCTTGCGCAAGGGAGGAAGCTTGCGCGCCTTGACCAGGACTTGCTCGCGGACTCCGACCTTGCCGAAGTCGTGAAGCACGGCCGCGTACCGAAGCTCCCGGAGCTCCTCTCGGGTGATGTGGAAGGAGGTCAGAGAGCCCGATTCCTGCCGGTCGGCCAGCTCCGCCAGACGGCAGGACAGGAGCGCGACGCGCTCGGAGTGGCCCGAGGTGGTGGGATCGCGCTGCTCGATCGCTGTGACGGAGGCTTCCACGAAGCCCTCGAACAGGCGCTTGATGTTCTCCGTCAGCCGCCGGTTCTCGATCGCGACCGCCGCCTGGGCCGCAAATGACGTCGCGAGCTCCACGTTGGCCTCGTCGAACGGCACCACGTCGATCTTCATCACCGCGGTCACGGTCGCGTCCGGAATCGACCGTTTGAGACGGTTCAGGAGCTGGAAGACGCCGATCGTGCGCCCCTGCGGGGTCTTCATGGGAACCGCGAGGTTGGAGCGAGAGCGGAAGCGGAACCGCTTGTCGAAGGAGGGATCGAATCGGTAAGGGACTCCGGGTGGAAGCGCATAGACGTCCGGAAGGTTCAGCGGCTGGCCCACACGCGCGACGAAGCCGGCGATCGACGAGTCGTCGAGCGGCAGCGTCACTCCGGCGATCTCCGAAAAGTCGAAGCGGACCGAGTCGTTCTGGGCCTTCACGAACCTCAAGACGTCGCCCTTCTCGCCTTTCTCAAGCAAGTAAAGGGCTCCCGCGTCGGCCTGAGTCAGAGCCCGGGCGCGCGAGAGGATCAGCTCCAGCAGACGGTCGTGATCCTGTTCGGCCGTGAGGGCCATACCGACGTCGACCAGAGCCTCGATCTCCTGCGTCCGGTGCGCGAGCGCGCGGCGCGCCCGCGCCGAGACCGCGCGCTCCTCGACGATCCGGAAGAGCGACGTGACGGCTCGGACCCGGTCTTCGTCCGACGCGGACCGGGGCAGAGAAAACAGGGCTCGGGCCGACCAGAACGGGTCGACCGCGCCCATCCACTCGCCGATCAGAAGAACGGCGATCCGGTCCGCTCCCTCGCCCAGGTTTGCCGGAGGCGGCGACGCGAGCGTTCCCCCGAGCGATCCATCGGCGACGACGAGGCCGATCTCGTCGGAAGTCAGCCCGAAGTTTCCGGCCGCAAAGGGCCGCATCTGCAGGCCCTGGCTCGGCAGCCGCCGCAGCCACTCCGCCGGCGGCTGGCCGTGAAAGAGCACACGGCGAAAACCGACGCTATCGGGGGGAGACACGCGGACATTCTAGCCTCGCCGGTTATATCAGATCAGGTATAAGGCCGCGCTGGGCGCGGAGCACTTGCGAAGGCTCAGCCGGCGAGATCGCGGAGCAGCTCTTCCACCGTTTCCGCCGGAAGGAGGGTGCGGGCCGAGTAGCCTCCGTGATCGACCGAGAGCATGGCCGGCTTTCCCGACGCCAGGCCGGCGCGGCCCGATTCGCCCAACGGGAAACGGATGTAGTGAACGGCGGAGATCCGGTCCTCCCGGCTCTGGCCTGCCGCAAATCGCGCCGGGAACTTCTCCTCTCCCACCGAGAGAGTGACCCGGCCCGGCTCGTCGAGGCCGACAAAGCGGTCGAGGATGGGCTGGACCTGCGCGGGGTCGGTCACCTCGATGAAGAGTGTCGCCGCGACCTCGCCCGGTCCCGGCAGCAGCTCGTTGTAGACCGCAAGCTC
>DATDNV010000438.1:0-3827 GCA_036518075.1 Thermoanaerobaculia bacterium | reverse complement strand
GCTCGGGCCTTCGTTCTCACCGTCCTCGCGTGCGCGCTCGTGGCCGCCGGCGCGATCGCTCGGCATCTTCCACCTCGACCCGGGTCCGCGCGCGTCCCCGCCGGCGAATTCTCCGCGGAGCGCGCGAAGGAGACGCTCCGGCGGGTGATCGCGGACGGCCTTCCGCATCCGGTCGGCTCGCCCGAGCACGCGCGGATTCGCGATCGTGTCCTTGCGGAGCTGCGTCGAAGCGGTTACGAGCCGTCGGTCCAGGAGACGTTCGTCTGCGGGCGCAACGGCACCTGCGCGCGCGTCGCCAACGTGCTCGCCCGGTTGAACGGGGCCGGCACCGGCAAAGCGGTAATGCTCGCCGCCCACTACGACTCGGTCGGCGCCGGACCGGGCGCATCCGACGACGGAATGGGAGTCGCCGCCATCCTCGAGGTCGCTCGAATTCTGAAATCCGATCCTCCGGCCGCCAACCCGTTTCTCTTCCTGATCGACGATGGGGAGGAAGCGGGTCTCCTCGGCGCCGAGGCGTTCGCGTCTCAACATCCCTGGGCGGGCGAGGTGGGGGTGGTCATCAATCTGGAGGCGCGGGGAAGCTCCGGAGCCAGTCTTCTCTTCGAGACCTCCGATGACAATCGCTGGCTGATCCGGATCGCCGGCGAGGCGCTGGCGCGGCCCAACACGAGCTCCGTGTTCTCCACGATCTACAAATACCTTCCCAATGACACCGACCTGACCGTCTTTCGCGAGCACGGGCTCGCGGGCGTCAACTTCGCCTGCATCGGCGACGTCGCTCACTACCACACGCCTCTCGACAACGTCGAGAATGCCTCGTCGGCGACTCTCCAGCATCACGGGCAGAACGCGCTCGCGATGGCGCGCGCGCTGGGAAGGGCCGATCTCGCTCTGCCTCACCGCGGCAACGCCGTCTTCTTCGATCTGTTCGGCGCCGCGATCGTTTCCTGGCCTGAGGAAGCGGCACTTCCGCTCGCGGCGATCGCACTTCTTTTCGTTCTGGCGAGCATCGGAAGGCGCCGGCGGCGCCAGGACCTCCTCATCGGGGAGGCGGGCTGGGGCTTCGCCGCGAGCCTCGCGATGCTCTTCGCGCCGGTGCTGCTCGCTCTTGCCCTTGTCCGACTGCTCCAGGCTTTGGGCACGCTCCCGACGCGGTGGGTTGCGCATCCAGAATGGCTCGTCGCGATGCTCTGGGTCGCGGCCGCGCTGGGGGCCGGGATCGGGGCGCAGATGTTCTCCCGACGCGCCGGATTCTGGGGAATGTGGTCGGGCGTGTGGGTGCTCTGGGCGTTTTCCTCGCTGGCGCTCGCCTGGGTGGCGCCCGGACTGGCGTTCGTCTTTCTCGTGCCGGCCCTCGCCGCCGGTCTCTGCGGCTGGTCCCGGGAGCCCTGGTCCGCCAGAGCGCCGGCCCTGGCTGCCTCCTTCTTCTGGCTTCCGATGGCCTGGTTTCTCTACGACGGCCTCGGCGACAAGGCGGCGGCGCTCATCGCAGTGATGGTCGCGCTGCCGGCGTCGACTCTCGCGCCTCTCTTTTCGAAGCTCTCTCCGACGCCGCGCCGCCGGGTTTTGTGGGCGCTGGCCGGCACCGTCGGGATCTTCTTCGCCGCCGCCGCGCTCTCTCCCTTCTCTTCCACCGACTCGCCGGAGCGGATGCCGATCGCCTGGCACGAGGACGCAGACTCCGGTGCGGCTTCGTGGGTTGTCACGCCCGAATCGGGGCGGCTGCCGCCCGTGATGAAAAACGCCGCGCAATTCGTTCCGTCGTCGATCGGCGGCTTTCCCTGGGCTCCCGCCGGGGCATTCCGCGCGGAGGGAGCACGCGGCGACACGCCGCCACCGGAGCTCGTGGGCAGCGAGGATCGCCGGGAAGGCCCGGCTCGCCGTCTGTCGGCCACGATTCGCTCTCCGCGCGGAGCGCCGATCCTGTTTCTCGCGTTTCCATCGCCGGCTCTCCCGGATTCCATCCGCTTCGGAGGCCGCAAGCTACCGCCGCTCTATCCGCGCGCGGCCAGGCAGATGAGCCGCTGGCGCGTCTATTCCTGTCTCGATGTTCCGCCGGACGGCGTATCGGTCGAACTCTTTTTCGCGGACGGGCGCTCCTTCGAGTTCGTCCTCGGCGACCAGAGCTACGGGCTGCCCCCGGGCGGCGAACGATTCGCCGCGGCCCGCCCGCCAACGAGTGTCACGAGCCAGACCGGGGACGTGACGATCGTCACGCGTCGAATGCGGCTCTGACGAATATATCAAATCTGATATAAGAGCACCGATGAGCGGCGGCCGCTGGTTCCGAATCGGAGATCTCAACGCGTTCTTCGCGTTGATGTTCGACAACGTCGCCAATCTCGTCATCCTCACGGCGATCCTGATCGAGGTTTTCCACTTCCCCAAGGAGATCGTGCTGCATCGGATGGTGCCGGGAACAGCCATGGGAGTGCTCCTGGGAGACCTGATCTACGCCTGGATGGCGCGCCGCCTCGCCCGACGGACCGGGCGAGACGACGTCACCGCAATGCCTCTGGGCTTGAATGCCCCGAGCGTCTTCGGGATGTCGTTCGCCGTCCTCGGTCCGGCTTACCTCGCGACCGGCGACGCGATTCTCTGCTGGAAGATGGGCATGGCGGTCACGGTGCTGGTCGGCATCTTCAAGCTCGGGCTCTCTCTCGCCGCCAACGCCGTGCGGTCGGCGATTCCCCGCGCGGCGCTCTTGGGATCGATCGGCGGCGCGGGACTGGCTTTGATCGGGCTCCTGCCCCTTCTGAAGCTGTTCGCGCATCCGGTCGTCGGGTTCCTCGCGCTCGGCGTCATTCTCGTGACGCTTCTCGGCCGAGTCCGGCTCCCCTGGGGATTGCCCGGCGTCTTCGCCTCGGTGATCTTCGGCATCGTTCTTTTCTATGTGCTCGGAGCGCTCGGAATCGCCAGCCCGATTGCGTCTCCCGCCGCTGGCGGCGGACCGCAGATCCACCTCTCCTTTCCCTTCCCCAGTCTCGCGTTCTGGGGCGGACTCTCGCTCGCCTGGGGATATCTCCCAATCGCGATTCCGTTTGCTTTCTCCACCATCGTCGGCGGGATCGACAACACCGAAAGCGCCGCCGCCGCGGGAGACGAGTACGACACCCGCGCGATCCTCGCGACCGAGGGCCTGGCTACGCTGGCGGCGGGGCTTTGCGGAGGCGTCGTCGAGAGCACTCCCTACATCGGTCATCCCGCCTACAAGAGGATGGGCGCAGGAGCCGGCTACACGGTCGCGACGGGAATCTTCATCGGCCTGGGCGGGCTGCTCGGCTATCTTCCTTTTCTCGTCGACGCAATCCCGGCGGCGGCGGTGGCTCCGATCCTTCTCTACATCGGCATCGAAGTGATGGCGCAGGCCTTCACCGCGACCCCGGCTCGCCACGCCGCCGCGGTCGCTCTGGCGACCCTTCCGTCGCTCGCCTTCGTGATCTTTCTCGAAATCACCCCTCTCCTGCCCTCGGCGGCCGCATCGCTTTCCGGCGAGACGGCGGAAACGGTCCGCGTCTTGAAGCTTCTCGCAGGCGGTTTCATCATCACGGCGGTTCTGTGGGGCGCTTTTGCCGCGGAGTTGATCGATCGACGATTCCTCCGCAGCGCGGCTTACCTTGCGACAGCCGCCCTCTTATGTCTCTTCGGCGTCATCCACTCTCCCGCCCAGCTTGGCACGCTGTTCATACCCTGGCGGGCGCCTTCGCCGATTCCGTTTCATCTCGCGGCCGCCTACGCGGCCCTGGCGCTGACCGTCTTCGCCGCCAGGTATCTGGACCGGGAGGCCTCGAAGGATCTCTAGCGCGCCATTCGCCGCCCAGACC
>DATDNV010000437.1:0-3251 GCA_036518075.1 Thermoanaerobaculia bacterium | reverse complement strand
GTCGCGGCCTCCGATCCGCGCTTCGCTTCGCGCGCCGAGGTGACGCCGGAGATCCTGGCGACGGAGAAGGAGATCGCCCGAGCCCAGGCGACGGCCGCGGGCAAGCCGGCGAACGTCGTCGAACGAATCGCCGACGGCAAGGTCGAGAAGTTCTACCAGGAGACGGTGCTGACCGAGCAGGCGTTCGTCAAGGAGCCGGAGAAAACGGTCGGCCAGGTCGTCGTCGAGCGCGCCGGGAAAGAAGCGCTCAGCCTCCGGTTCGTCCGTTTCAAGCTGGGCGAGGTTCTCGGGCGCACTTCGGAAGGTGAAGCCGCCATTGCGTGAACGAGGAGCTGGTTTTCCCCGCTCCGCGCGCTGAGATGTCCGATCCGCCCATCTACCAGCGGGTCCTCCTGAAGCTTTCGGGAGAGGCCTTGATGGGCGGGCAACGGTTCGGTCTCGCTCCCGACTTCGTGGCGCGGCTGGCCGACGAGATCCGGGACGTGCACTCCCTGGGAGTCCAGACGGCAATCGTTCTGGGCGGCGGCAACATCATTCGAGGAGTCTCGGCGGCGGCTCAGGGCATCGATCGCGTGGCCGCCGACCACATGGGTCTTCTCGCCACCGTCATCAATGGTCTCGCTCTCCAGGATGCTCTCGAGAAACGGGGCGTGACGACGCGGTTGATGTCCGCCGTCGAGATGCGTCAGATCGCCGAGCCATTCATCCGGCGCCGCGCGATCCGTCATCTCGAGAAGGGCCGGGTGGTGATCTTCGTGGGCGGGACGGGAAATCCGTTCTTCACGACCGACTCGGCGGCGGCGCTGAGGGCCAACGAGATCCACGCGGACGTCCTGCTGAAGGCGACGAAGGTGGACGGGGTCTACGATGCCGACCCGGGGGTCGAGGTGAACGCAAAATTCCTCAAGACGCTGTCGTATCGCGAAGCGCTTCAGGCGGGTCTTCAGGTGATGGACGCCGCGGCGATCGCTCTTTGTATGGAAAACGGAATTCCGATTAAAGTCTTCAATCTTCGGGTCCAGGGAAACATCGAGCGAGTGGTGCGGGGGGAAGACATCGGCTCGCTCGTCACGGCGGAGGCATGAGGATATGAGGCAGGAGCTGAAGGACATCGAAAAACGGATGAGCGAAGCGATCGAAGCCCTGAAGGAGCGGTTCAAGACGTTGAGAACCGGTCGCGCCAACCTCGGCCTCCTCGACGGTGTGCGCGTCTCGGCCTACGGGGCCGAAGTGCCGATCAATCAGGTCGCGAACCTTTCGGTGCCGGAGCCGACGCTGATCGTCGCAGCGCCCTGGGATCCCAAGATGGCGGTCGAAATCGAACGGGCGATCCGCAAATCCGAGCTGGGACTGAACCCTCAGTCGGACGGGAAAATCGTGCGCATCCCGATCCCGTCCTTGACGGAGGAACGCCGCAAGGATCTGGCGAAGAAAGCGCATCACATGGCAGAGGAGGCGCGCGTGGAGATTCGCCGCTTCCGCCACGAGGGCAACGATCGGATGAAGAAGATGTTCAAGGACAAACAGATCTCGGAGGATGACGAGCGCCGCGGCCTCGAGGAGTCGCAGAAACTGACCGACAAGAAGATCGCCGAGGTCGATGAGATTCTCAAGAACAAGGAGAAAGAGATCTTGGCGGTGTAGTCCGAAGTCCGAAGTCCTAAGTCCAAAGTCAGGCCACTTAGGAACATAGGACTTAGGACTTGGGACTCATGGCGCATATCCTCCTCATTCCCGCAGCCGGCATCGGAGCGAGGCTCGGCCGGCCCGAGCCGAAGGCGCTCGTTTCGGTCGCGGGCCGTCCTCTTCTTTCCTGGACCCTGGAGGCCTTCGCTCCTTTGGACTTCCGCGCGATCGTCGTGGCGGCGCCTTCGGGACGGCTGGCGGACTTCGAGTCGGTCCTCGACGGCCGCGGTCAGGTCGTCGCCGGCGGATTGACCCGCTCGGCCTCCGTTCGGCGCGCGTTCGAAGCGTCCGGGGCCGCGCCGGGCGAGGTCGTGTGCATCCACGATGCCGCCCGGCCCCTGGTCAGCGCGACCGACGCCGGCCGCGTGATCTCCGCCGCGGAGCGGACGGGCGCGGCCATCGCCGCGACTCCCGTCGTCGATACGCTCAAGAGAGTCGACGGGGAGAGGATCTCGAACACACTCGATCGAGAAGGGGTTTGGGCCGCCGGCACTCCGCAGGCCTTTCGCACGGGCGTGCTTCGCCAGGCCTTCGCTTCCGGCCGCGAGACGACCGACGAAGCCGCCCTCTGCGAGGCCCTTTCGATTCCGGTAGCGATCGTGCCCGTCTCACGCCTGGGCTTCAAGATCACGACGCCTGAGGATCTGGAGATCGCGGACGCCATTCTCCGGAGTCGACTCGCATGAGCCGCGTCGGGCTCGGCTTCGATGCGCACCCCTTCGCGCCGGACCGCCTGTTGCGGCTGGGAGGCGTCACCATTCCTCATCCGCTGGGCTTGCGCGGACACTCCGACGGCGACGCGCTTCTGCATGCCCTGACCGATGCGCTGCTGGGAGCCGCCGGGGAAGGCTCGATCGGCGAGCGCTTTCCGGATACGGACCCAAGGTGGAAGAGCGCCGACAGCGCCATTTTCGTCGAAGGCGCCCGCAAGCTCCTGGAGAAACGAGGCCTGCGAGTCGAGAATGTGGATGCAGTCGTCATCGCCGAGGCTCCGAAGATCGCGCCGCATGCCGCCGCGATCCGCGCGCGACTGGCCGAGCTCCTCGGCGTCACGCCGGAAGCGGTGGGCGTCCGCGGAACGAGCACGAACGGCATGGGTTTTCCGGGCCGCAACGAGGGAGTCGCGGCGATGGTGGTGGTGCTATTGGAGGAAGCGGAGAGTTGAGCGCGGAGACGGATAACAATATATGTATTGTTACCTGCCGAGGAAACGCGTCTGCAATTCTCCATTCATTGATTCTCAACGCTTGACTTCTTCATGATCCTCTCCCGTCTGCATCCCATCGAGGAGGCGCTTCGCGCCCGGCCGCGCGAGATCGAATGGGTTCTGTTCGACTCCGAGCGCCGGGATCGGAGGATCAACGCGCTCAAGCGCCTCTGCCGCAGCGCCCATGTGCCCGTCCGATACGGCCGGGCCGACGCGCTCGCGCGGGCCGGAGGTCTCCGCCACCAGGGGGCAGTCGCGCGCCTGGCGGCCCGGGAATACCTTCCGGAAGCGGAGGCGGCCGCCGGCGAACCCGGGACCCGTCTCCTCCTGGTGCTGGACGAGATCCAGGATCCCCAGA
>DATDNV010000436.1:0-5772 GCA_036518075.1 Thermoanaerobaculia bacterium | reverse complement strand
TCTCGCCGAGGTGATCACGGACCTCGACCTTCCGCCGGATGAGCCGTTCGCCGAGCGCTGCGGTTCCTGCGTTCGCTGCCTCGCCGCTTGCCCGACGCAGGCATTCCTCGCGCCCGGACTTCTCGACGCGCATCGCTGCATCTCCTACTGGACCATCGAGCACCGGGGCGCGATCCCCGACGAGATGAAAGCGCAGCTGGGGGATCTCGTCTTCGGCTGCGACATCTGCCAGGAGGTTTGCCCGTGGAACCCGCCGCCGGAAACCGACGCCGAGGCGTCAGGCGCGCCGGACGATGCGATTCCCACGCGGGCCGATTGGCTGAGAATGGGAAAGGGCGAATGGCGGCGCCGGTTCGGCGCGACCGCCTTCAACCGAACGGGCCGCCGGGGGATGCAGCGCAACGCGGCCGCGTCCGTCGGGTCTGTGCGCGACCTGGCTGCGCACGATCTCTTGCCGGCCCTGCCGAGCGACACAGGCCTCGCGGACGCGGTGAAATGGGCGAGACGGCGTCTGACGGGGTCCGAAGCCGATCCACCGCGGCCGCCGAACCTCGGCTGAGCGGATAGACTCCCACGGCGCACGAAAGGACTTCCCCCATGGCTCAGAACGCCCTTTTCTCCCTTCTGCTGCTACTGTCTCTCGCGCTTTCGGCCTTCTTCGCCGGCGCCGAGACTGCGCTGGTCTCGCTCGGGCGAATCGACCTGGCGCGGATGCGCGAAGCCGGCGACCGCCGCGGGATGCTGATCCGGGGACTCAAGTCTCAGACGTCGAAACTTCTCGCGACGATCCTGATCGGACAAAACCTGTTCGTCAGCTCCGCGTCCGCGCTCGCCACCGCAATCGCGACCAATTGGCTGGGAGAAAACGTCGGCGTACCGATTGCGATCCTGTTCTCGACGATCGTGCTCTTCGTGTTCGCCGAAATGATGCCCAAAGCCATCGGCGCCGCCTCTCCGGTGTCGATCTCTCGCGCCGTTGCGGTTCCCGTCACCTGGATGATGACCGTCCTTTCGCCCATCGCCACGCTCTGCGTCCGCATCACGACTCGGGCGCTTCGGCTCGTCGGTATCAAGGAGCGTTTGCCGCAGCTCACCGACGAGGAAATGCGAAGCGTCATCAACCTGGGCGCGGACGAGGGGCTCATCGAGGGCGAGGAGCGCCGCCGGCTGCACAAGGTTCTCGAGTTCGGCGACAAGACCGTTCGGGACATCTGCGTCCCGCGCACCAAGGTGGTCGCCCTCCCCGACACGGCCCGTTTCACCGATCTCAGCCTCGTGTTGCGGGAGCACAAGCTTTCCCGGCTGCCGATCTACCGCGGAACCCTCGACAACATCGTCGGCATCCTTCATGCGAAGGACCTCTTCGATCTGACCGACGAGCAGGAGCGCAGCTTCCGGATCGGGGACTACATCGATTCCCCCTTCCTCGTTTCGGAGTTCAAACCGGCGCAGGAGCTCTTTCGCGAAATGGGGCGCAGCCGGCGGCACATGGCCATCGTGGTGGACGAGTTCGGCGGAACCGCGGGGATCGTCACGATCGAAGACGCCATCGAGGCCCTCCTCGGCCCGATTCAGGACGAGTTCGACGAGGAGGAGACGCCGGGCTTTGCACCCGCGGGCGAGCGGCGCTACCTGCTCGACGGCAGCCTCCGCCTCGACCAGCTCCAGGAGAATTTTGGGATCGAGCTGCCACGGGAGGAAGCCGAGACCATTGCCGGCCATCTGATGCTGCGTTTTGGGCGCATCCCGCGGAAGGGAGATCGCTGGAGGGGGCGTCGCGCCGAGTTCGTGGTGGAGGAAGCCACGCCGACCGCGATCAAGAAGGTTCTGATGATATTGCCGGAAAAGAAGCGAGTGACGGGAGACCAGTGACTAGTGATTTATGACGGAAAGAACCATCACGCTGATCCGCGGTGACGGCATCGGGCCGGAAGTCGCTGCCGCGACGGTTGTGGTCCTCGAAGCCGCGCGCGCGCCGCTGTCCTTCGAAGAGGCGGTCGTCGGGCGCGAAGCCGAAAAGGTTTCGGGAGACCCTCTGCCCGCCGGCGTTCTCGAAGCCATCCGAAGGAACGGCGTCGCGCTCAAAGGACCCGTGGGCACGCCGATCGGGAAAGGATTTGCTTCCGTCAACGTCCGGCTGCGGCAGTCCCTCGACCTCTACGCGAACCTGAGACCCGTGCGGAACGTGCCGTCGATCCCATCCCGCTTTACGGGAGTCGACCTCGTCGTCATTCGTGAGAACACCGAAGACCTCTACAGCGGCCTCGAGCACACCGTCGTTCCCGGTGTCGTCGAATCGCTCAAGATCATCACCGAGGCGGCATCGACGCGGATCGCGCGCTATGCCTTCGAGTACGCCCGCAGACACGGGCGGCGGCGCGTCACCGCGATCCACAAGGCCAACATCATGAAGCTGTCGGACGGGCTCTTTCTCGACTGCTTCCGCCGAGTGGCCGAGCAGTACCCCGACATCGGCGCCGACGATCGCATCGTGGACGCGGCCTGTATGCGGCTGGTGATGAACCCGGAGACGTTCGACGTGCTCCTGCTCGAGAATCTTTACGGGGACATCGTCTCGGACCTCGCGGCGGGCCTGGTGGGAGGATTGGGGCTCGTGCCTGGTGCAAACCTCGGTCCGTCAGTCGCGATCTTCGAAGCGGTTCACGGAACGGCGCCGGACATCGCCGGGCAGGACAAGGCGAACCCGACCGCGCTCCTGATGAGCGCGATCCTGATGCTGCGGCACCTCGAGCTGGGTGAAACGGCGGACCGCGTCGAGAAAGCTCTGCTGGAGACTCTCGCCGCCGGCATTCGGACTCCCGACCTCGGCGGCTCCGCGGGCACGCGGACGTTCGCGAAGGCGGTCGCGGAGCGGATCGGATGACGCCCGATCGCCGGTCCGTTCCGTCACGCGCTTGACCGAGGTGGTTCCGCCAGACCGGGGGCGATGGCCTTCGTCTCCGGACGAGCAGATTTTTCCGAACGCACTCTGGAACTCGGCGGTGGAGTTCGGCCGGAGCGCCCCGCTCGAGGTGGAAATCGGAAGCGGCAAGGCTCGCTTTCTCATCGAAGCGGCGAGCCGCGAGCCGAGCCGCGATTTTCTCGGTCTCGAGCTCTCGCTCGCGTATTACCGGATCTGCCGCGATCGTGTCGCCCGCGCGCGGCTTCCCAACGTCCGAGTCATTCGGGCCGACGGACGCCGATTCGTCGAAACGTCCCTGGCCCCCGCGTCGGTTTCGGCGTTCCACATCTATTTCCCCGATCCGTGGCCCAAGAAACGACAGCGCAAGCGCCGGCTGCTCGACGGACACTTTCTCGAAACGCTGGCCAAGCGGCTCGTCCCGGGCGGCCTCGTCCGCATCGCGACCGACCACCCTGACTACGGCTCCGGGATCGATCCGACGCTCGAGACGGTCAACGGGCTCGAGCGGCTCGACTGGGACTCATTCCCGTCTCCTCCGCCGACCCACTACGAGATCAAGTACCGAGCGGAGGGACGACCCATCCAGCGCTTCCTGCTTCGGCGGCGTTGAAGTGGGTTCAAGGTTCAATGTCCTAAGTCCAACGTTGAAAGGCGGGCGATTATATCAGATCTGATATACGCACGTTTGAACTTGGACTTTGGACTTTGGACTTTGGACCTTGGACTTTGGACCGCCTACGGCTCCGGCGGCGGCAGGGGCCGGGCGAGCCAGTCGATTCGGGCGAGAAAGCGGGCGAAGTACTGAGTCCCCGAGATGATCGCGGCGGCGACCGCCGCCCAGAGGGCGATCTTTGCGGGAATGTCGAGCCAGAGGAATCTCTCCGAAAGAATCAGCAGCGAGATCGCAGTGATCTGCGTGGTCATCTTCGTCTTGCCCAGACCCGAAGCCGCGATGACGATCCCCTCGCTCGCCGCGATCGAGCGCAGTCCCGTGACGGCGAATTCGCGCGCGACCACGACGACCACCATCCAGGCCGGCGCGAGACCCACTTCGACCAGCGAGATGAACGCGGCGGAAATCAGAAGCTTGTCGGCGATCGGGTCGAGCAGCGTCCCCAGTTTCGTGATCTGCCCGCGCCGCCGGGCCAGATAGCCGTCCAGAAAGTCGGTCGCCGTGGCGATCAGGAAGATCGCGAGCGCGACGATCTCGCGTCCATCGAATTTCGTCAGGAGCACGACGACGAGGAAGGGAACCAGGAAAATGCGGAAGAGCGAGAGCGCGTTGGGGAGGTTCAATCTCAAAAGCTTCGATCTCCGCTGAACGACAGGCCGGTGACCGGTGATCGGTGATTACCGCAAGAATGACCTTCCGCTCTGCCTACAAACCGCCTCCAATCACCCATCCCTCATAATAGTCCCATGAACGTTCCCTGCCCGACGCATGGGAGCCGGCGTGCCCACCGCGGGTGCCACTTTTGCCGCCGTCCCATCTGCCGACTCTGTGAAGTCAAAATGCGCGGGCACATCTACTGCTCGACCCGATGCGCGCGGGAGGCGGGACACGCCGCCTGGCGAAGCTGGATTCGCACCAGGCTCGGCCGCCCGATCCCGTCGGCCGCCGCCGTCGTGCTCGTTCTCCTGATCGCCGGCGCCCCGACGCTCGCCGCGCTGCGGGCGGTCGCGGAGCTCGACCGTCTCAACGCTCCCACCGCCGTCTCAGCCCGGCCTCGTCCCGCCAGCGCCCGGATCGAGACCGTGGCTCCCGGGCCGGACGGAACCCGGATCGATGGCAGAGCGTCCGCGGGAACCGCGGTTTTTCTTTTCGCGAACGGGCAATTCGTCAGCGCCGCGTTTTCCGATCACGGACGCTTTCGCTTCGAGAGCGTCCGCGCGCCGGGGCCCTACCGGGTGGGCGCCCTCTTCCTGTCCTCGGAGAGTCCCCTCGCGTCTCCCCCGCCGCCGCCCGCGCCTTCTTCTCCCGCACCCGCTGCGGAGCTCGCGTCGCCCGACGTGGGCAGCCGGCCGGCGCCGCCCCGGGATGTCGAACCGGCCGTTCCGGACTTCTCTCGCGGGCCCGCGGATCGTCGCGACATCGTCGTTTCGTTCGACGCCGGGTCATCCGATCGAGGAGCCCGGGAAATCCTGAACGCTCTCCGAGAACGAAACATCCGCACGACGATCTTCTTGACCGGACAGTTCATGCGGCAATATCCGGACCTGACCCGGCGCATCGCGCTCGACGGCCACGAAGTCGGCAATCACACCGACACGCACCCCCACCTCACGACCTTCGCGCACGACGGCCGCCAGGCGACTCGACCCGGCGTCGACCGCGCATTCCTGACCGGCGAGCTCGAGCGGACGGCGCGTCTCTACCGGGACGCGACGGGCCGCGAAATGGCTCATCTGTGGCGGGCTCCCTACGGTGAACAGAACGGCCAGCTTCGCCGATGGGCGCTTGAGGCCGGTTACTGGCACGTCGGCTGGACGGGTGGCCGCGCCGGCCTCGACGGCCTCGACTGGGTCTCCGACCCGGCATCACCGCGCTACCGCAGCGCGCAGGGGGTCGTGAGCCGCCTCATCGCCAATGCCGAAAACGGCGGAGTCATCCTTCTCCACCTCGGAAGCGACCGCAGCGACCCCGTCGCGCCGCGGATCCCGGAGCTGCTGGACGGTCTCACCGGCCGCGGATTCCGGCTGGCTCGCGCGTCGGAGATGCTGGATCGCGTCGGAATGACCCCCGAACGGCTCGCTGAGCTTCGCCGGGGCCCTACCGGGTGGGCGCACTCTTCCTGTCCTCGGAGAGTCCCCTCGCGTCTCCCCCGCCGCCGCCCGCGCCTTCTTCTCCC
>DATDNV010000435.1:0-3681 GCA_036518075.1 Thermoanaerobaculia bacterium | reverse complement strand
GGGCCGGTTCGAGCGCGGATCCGTACGTGCGCTCGGCCAGCCGTAGCGTCGGTCGAGAGACGAGCCGCAGCGTCGGCGCGCGGCCGCGGGGCTTCAACGCGACCGGACGCCCCAGCCGCTTCGAGAGGTCGGAGAGCCATTCCTCGTCGGTGATGAGGAAGTCCTTTCCCTGGGGATTGCGCACGCGGGTCCACCGGTCGAGCTCCTCGGCGACCAGGTCCTCCATGTAGCGCGCGGTATAGGAAAGCAGCAGCGGCGCTGCTTCGTCGGACGCGTCGAGCGCGCGGCCGGTCCGGCTGTCGCAGAGCTCGAAGACCCGATCTCCGAAAAGACCTCCGTCGCGCAAGAGCGCCGTATCGGGCGACTCTCCAGACAGGGGCTCGACGGGGAAACGGCGCAGAACCGTCAGATGGCCGACGACTTCAGCCAGCTCCATCAACCCGCCTTCACCCGCAACGCCTGGCACCGGTACCGTAGCCTTCCATTCTAATGTTCTTTAGATCCAGAGCCTAAGCTACATTAATTAATTCGGTGTTCTTCAGATATCTCCGAATTTAATTCGGAACATCCTACTTCTGCCCAAACAGTTCGGGAAGCTTCGAGGCGAGCGAGTCCCAGGCGCGACGTCGATGCGACACCCGGTCCTTCTCTTCCCCGCTCATTTCGGCGAATGTCCGTGAGTTTCCCTCCGGGACGAACACCGAGTCCCAGCCGAAGCCGCCGCTGCCCCTCGGAGCCGCGGCGATCGAGCCGGTCACTTCACCTCGGCCCGAGATCAAGTCCGCTCCGTCGTAGTAGGCCACCACGCATGTAGCCGTCGCGCTGCGCTGGCCGAAGGGATCGAGCATGCGCGCCAGGGCCTCGACTCCCGCCGACCTCTCCAGCCATTTGACGAGCGCGCCCGGAAACCGGTGCCACACGTGGATCTCGAGACCCGAGTCTTCGACGATCACCGGCCGCGAGAGTCGCTCGTACGCCGCGCGGGCTTTCGCCTCGACGACGTCGCCCGGATCGAGCGCCTGCAGCTCGGCCAGATCGAGCGGAATGCTCTCGAGCTGGTAGCCGAGCCGTCCGGCTTCCGCCGCTTTCTCGGGCCGGCCCGTGACGAAAACCGGCGGAGGCTTCATCGGGCCGATTCTGGCATGAAGCGCCGCTTCCCCGGAACGCGACCGAATCGGACCTAAGGCTCCGGAACGGCAACGCGCCCTTTTCTCTCGCCGATCGGCCTGGCCGGAACTCCTCCGACGATGGAACCGGGCGCCACCGCCTTCGAAGCGAGTCCCATCGAACCGACGATCGAATCCGGGCCGACCGTCACACCCGACAGGATCGTCGCGTGGTAGGTGATTCGCGAACGGTCGCCGATCACCGTGCGCGCAAGCGCGACGTCGTGGATGTCCTCGACGGCATGCGCGTGCGAGTAGATGTTGGTGTAATCCGACACCGAAACGTCGTTGCCGAGCACGACTTCGCCTCGGTCGTCGATCAGGACGTTGCGGTGGATGGTCACTCCGTCCCCCACCGTCAGGTTGTAGCCGAACGAAAACTCGACCTCATGGAAGATGCGAACGCCCTTGCCGCACGACTTGAAGACCCGCGCCGCCAGCATCGCGCGCACCTGGGTTCCCAGCCGAACGTTGCGTCCGACCGGGGAGTGGTCGAACATCTGCCAGAACCACAGCAGGGGTTTCACCTTCGCCCATTTGGCGAGATCGAGCTCCTTGTAGTACTCGGCCTCCATCGTGGCGTTGCGGGGATCGAAGGACGCCATGAGCGTCTGCAGCGCCGGGTCGGCTCCGCGCGCCATCGCTTTCTCGTCGAACGGGCGGCCGAGGTAGAGCTGCGCGAGTGTCTCGCGCACCACGACGTTGCGGTCGAGAGACGGATCATCGAGCTGTCTGGCGAGGTGCTCGACGAAGCGCGGATAGACTTCTTCGCCGGCCGGACCGATAGGAAATTTGCGGAGGACCATGTGCGCGGGACCGTAACATCGCGATCTGGCTCAGTCAAATTCGGCCGGGTCTTCCTCCTGATCCTGCTCGGCTTCGGGGCGAGCGCGCAGGACCCGTCGGAACCGCCGTCGTGAAGGCCGTCTCCCCCACAGCGCTGGCGCCCGAGCCCGACTCCGAAGTCCTAGCTAGAGAGATCCAGGTTCAAGGTCAAAACCAAGCGCTCCAGGCTCTTATATCAGACCTGATATAAGTGATTGAACTTCGAACTGAGAGCTTCGCCCTCGGCCTCAGCGGCCGTAGCGCTCCTTGAGAAAGTCGATCGTCAGAGCGACTCCGAACCCAGTGGCGCCCGGATCGTAGCCCCCATGTTCTTTCTCGAGATGCGCCGTTCCGGCAAAATCGATGTGCGCCCAGGAGACTCCAGGCGGCACGAACTCCTTCAGAAACGCGGCGGCCGTCACCGTACCGCCGTTGCGTCCGGCGGAGTTCTTCATGTCGGCCCACTCCGACTTCAGATATTCGCGGTACTGATCCCAGAGCGGCAGCCGCCAGAGCGGTTCGCCGGTCCGTTCGCCCGCGGCAACGAGATCGCGCGCCAGCCGGTCGTCCCCCGTCATCAGCCCTGCGCATTCATGGCCGAGCGCCACGATGACGGCTCCGGTCAATGTCGCAAAATCCAGGATGACGTCGGGCTGGAATTTCTCCGCGTAGGAAAGAGCGTCTCCCAGTATGAGCCGACCCTCTGCGTCGGTATTGTCGACCTCGACCGTCTTGCCGTTGCGCATCCGAAGAATGTCGCCGGGACGAGTTGCGGTGCCCGACGGAAGATTCTCGGTCAACGGCGCGAGGGCCACGACGCGCACGGGCAAGCCCAGGTCGCTCGCGGCCCCCAGACACGCGAAGACGGTCGCCGCGCCCATCATGTCGTACTTCATCTCTCCCATCGAAGCGGCTGGCTTGAGCGAGATTCCCCCCGAGTCGAACGTGATGCCCTTGCCGATCAGGACCACCGTCTTCTTCGCGCGCGGGGGACGGTAGTCGCCGATCAGGAACAGCGGCGGGCGAGCGCTTCCCGCGTTGACTCCCAGGACCCCGCCCATCTTCTCCCGCTCGATCTCCCGTTTCGCCAGCACGCGCAGGGAGAGTCGGCGGCTCTTGCACATGGCTTCAGCCTCGCGCGCGAACTCGGCCGGTCCCAGATCGTTGGCCGGCGTGTTGCCCAGGTCGCGCGCCCAGGCGGACGCGTGGGCGACGACCTGCGCCTCGCGCGCCAGCGACTTCCAGGCCGCGGCCGGAATCGAGCCGTCGGCGGTGATCAACGTCGCGGCGCGCACGCCCCCGCGCGACTCGCGGGACTTGTACCGGTCGAAGGAGTAGTCGGCGAGCGCGAGCTGCGGAAAAAGAGCGCGGAGAGCAGCGGGATCGATCCCCTCCCCAAACGCCAGGAGGACCTTGCCCTTCGCGTGCCGCAAGCCGTCCTTGAGCGTCTTTCGGAGTGCGCGCCGAACCTTCCACAAGGCGATCGGACGGGCTCCGAGCCCGACGAGCGTCCATCCTTTTTCGTTCGCGATCTCTTTCTCCCGCCCGCCGAAGCGCGCGGCCCGGCATGCCTCGCGAATCGGGCGCTGAACGGCGCGCGGCGCGTCTCGGGACGGGTCGGGAGCCGCCGCGAGAAAGGCGATCCGCTTCGCATAGCCCGAGCGCGCGGGAGCGTCCGAGACTTCGATCC
>DATDNV010000434.1:0-2095 GCA_036518075.1 Thermoanaerobaculia bacterium | reverse complement strand
GACCTCGAAGGTGCGCCAGCCGTCGGCGGCTGTTTCCTCGGCGAACAGGCGGCCGGGCTTCGAGAAGGCGAGACCTGCGGAGACCACTCCAGCGGTACGAAGAAAATCGCGGCGGTTCATGACCCACTCCTCCGAGTCGCTAAAGGACGACTTCTGTGCCAGCCGATAGCCTATATCGGCGCGGACCCGTCCGTCAGCAGCGCCGGAAGCTCTCGAAAAACTCCCGATGTCCGTCGAGGATGCGCTGTTTGGCCGCGGTGTCGGGCTCGAGCGACCAGACCCCGTTTTCGTGCGTCCCCCCGAGCAGAATGCCGTCCGAGCGCGGAAACATGTAGAGCCCGCCGTGCAGGACGGCATACCGAACTTCCGGCTGCGGGAGGAGAAACGTGAGCTGGCCCTTGACCGGAGTCAGCTCCTCGTCCCCGAAGAGCGCGCGGGCGCCGAGGCCCGTGCAGTTGACGACGACTCTCTCCGGCAGCGACCGGACCGCATCGCGGTCTCGCAGCTCGGCGACCCGAACCGAGGCGCCGGCCGCGCGGACTTCGTCCAGGAGCGCAGCGAGGTAGATCGGAGGCTCGACCAGCAGTGTGTCGAACTGACGCACGTACTTGAAACCCGAAAACGGATGCTCCGAGGGTGCGAGATCGCGGTACTCGGGAAGCATCGGAGCGACGATGCCTTGCCGGCCGGTCAGGTCTTCTTCGATCCACTCGCGGTTCGTCAGCATGTAGTTGCGCATCCAGCGCACGCCGTAGCGCGAGCCGACGAGAATCTGATAGCGCCGGTACGCGAATTCGCATGCCGCGAGAAACTGCCGCGAGAACTCCGGAGTCGCTCGATCGCGATCGAACACGAGGTAAGGCAGCCACTGCCCGCCGGCGACATTCGAGGTCGTATTCGGCGGCAGATCTTTCGCGTAGATGACGACCGAACGGCCCGATTCCTGAAGGAGAGCCGCCGTCGCGAGGCCGACGGCGCCACACCCGAGAACCGCAACCGGCCCGCGATGATCCGCCGGCACCAGATCGACAGCGAGTCTGGCCGTGCCCCAGGAGAGCGTGATGCCTCCTCCCCCGTGTCCATAGTTGTGGATGACGAGCGTGTCGCCGAGGTTATCCGCGCGGACTAGGAACCCGGAAGGGCGAAACGGCCGCAGGCCGGCGATCGTGCGGATCTCGCGGTCTGCGGAGACGTGCACCGGAGGGATGTCGCAGCCCGCGGGAGCGAGATCGCGCGGAATGCGATCGGCGCGCCGCGTTGTCCGACAGCCGGGAAGAGCGAGTGCCGCGGCTGCGGCCGCCGTCGATTGAAGGAAGAGTCTTCGGTTCAATGCCACAGCGCGCGCACCGCGCCGCCTAGACTAACCCGACCGCTTCCGGCGATCGAGCCGGCTCGGGGAACTGCCGGCGGAGCCCGGCCGGCCATAGACTGGACTCTCTCCAACAGCTGATGTTCGAGCGGATCACGCAGACGGAGGCGGACAAAGATCGGGAGGCTGCGCAGCTCCGGTCGCCCGACAAGGCGGCGGCGCTCCAGCTCGCCGCGATCCTGCTCTTCAGCAACGTTCTGCTGACGGTCGTTCTTGCAATCGTGCTGAAGGTCACGAACGTTCCGATCATCTCGATGGTCATCTCGCTGGGGCTCGCCTACTACCTCTTCAAGCTTCGGCCCCGCGCGGAAGCGCTGGCCCTCGGTCTCACGATTCTCGGAGCGATCACGCAGCCTCTCCTCCTTTTTCTTAACATCAAGCCTCTTGCCGCCGCCGCGATTCAGGCGATTCCCCTCGCCGGCACGATCGGGGCAATGTTTCTGCTCCTGCTGGGCGAGCCGACACGAAAGCGCCGCGCCGTGGCAATCGCGCTGTTTGCCATCCTGACCTGCGGCTTCTACGGATTCGCGATCCTCGATCGGCTGATGAAGTGAGCCGAAAGAGCGCCATCCTCTGCGGTAACCTTCCACCGGATGACCGAATCTCGATCGCGCGCGGCTTCCGCTGAGACCGACCCCGACGTCGCGTCGATCGACGGGATCCTTCGCGCGATTTATGAGGTCGTCTCGGGGCCTGCGGGTCCGCGCGACTGGAAGCGGGAGCGGA
>DATDNV010000433.1:0-3108 GCA_036518075.1 Thermoanaerobaculia bacterium | reverse complement strand
CCGGCATTCGCATCGGCATCGGGCTTTCGCGCCACGGCGGCGGTGGAATGGCGGTGCGGACGATCAGCTGCATTCCCGGCGTGACCGGAGACTGGAAGCGGCCGGGAGGCGGGGTCTTCTACGACACTCGGGGATTCTTCGGCCTCGACTGGAATGCGCTCTGGCGCGACGATCTCCGGACCCGAGAGACGCGCACGCTCGACATGAAGAAGCTGGGCGAGCTGCTGCTCGAGCCCGGCGACCCGCCGGTCGAGGCGCTCTTCGTCTACGCGGCTAATCCGGCCGCGAGTGTGCCCAACCAGGCGAAGGTCCTGCGCGGCCTCGCGCGCGAGGATCTCTTCACCGTCGTCGTCGAGCACTTCCTGACCGATACGGCCCGCTATGCGGACATCGTTCTGCCGGCGACGATGCAAACGGAGCACCGGGATCTGCTGATCGCCTACGGGCACCTGTACATCGCCTGGAACGAGCCGGCCGTGCCGCCGCCGGGCGAGTGCCTGACCTCGACGGAGATTTTCCGGCGGCTCGCGCGAAAGATGAATCTGCAGGCGCCGGAGCTCTACGAGGACGACGAAACGATCGCCCGACAGCTCCTGGGCAGCGGGCATCCCTCGCTCGCCGGCATTACCCTCGATGAGCTCAAGGCTCGCGGCTGGATGCGCTTGAGCCTTCCCGATCCTTTCATGCCGTTTGCGGACGCCTTTCCGACTCCGTCGGGGAAGCTCGAATTCGTTTCCGGCCGGATGGCCCGGTCCGGCCTGGATCCCGTGGCCGGCTACACCCCTTCCTACGAGACCTCGCAGCGCGATACGAAGCTCACGGCCGAATATCCGCTCGCGCTCGTCACCCCCGCGGATCACTACTTCTTGAATTCCATCTTTGGCAATGTGCCGAGCCAGAAGCGCGGTTCAGGAGCCGTCACCCTCTGGATCCATCCCGACGATGCGGCGCCTCGACACATCGCGCGCGGGGACGAGGTGCGCGTCGCCAACGCGCGGGGCGCATTCTTTGCCGTCGCGGACGTGAGCGATCGCGTGCGGCCGGGCGTCGTCGCGAGCCCGAAGGGACGATGGCCGGGCGACTCCAAGCACGGCGCGACGGTCAACGCGACCGTCGGCGACCGCGATTCGGACATGGGATCGGGCGCCGCCTACCACGACAACCGGGTGCGGGTGGACCGGGTCGGCTGAAGCGGTCCGGCCTTATATCAGATCTGATATAGCCGTCGGCGGACGGGCCTCATTGACCCGGCGATTGGCCGGCGCGTGCGGGAAGCGCATCTCCGGGCGTCTTCAGCATCCCGGTGACTTCCACGTCGGACGCGCGCAGTCGCTGAACCTTCAACTCCTGGATCTCGAGCGACCGGATCTGTGCCGCCTCGATCGCGATGCGGCGGATCGCCAATCGGCCAATGGCCAGCGCGCCGATCGCGAACGCGCCGACGGCGATGGCTCCGATCGACGTGACCGCAATCGCGATCGAGCCGCCGCTCGCTGCTCTGAAGCTGTGACTTCCTCGCATATCGTCTCCCTTCGTTCTTCCCATGCGGGGAGAGCCACGGGAACGCATTGCGCCGGGATCTTCACGCAAGGGCTTGGATGATTGAGGTCAACCGGGCCTGATACCGCCTCGACAAGATCGTCGCCGCCACGATCGTTCGCGAGGCGTTGCAGATCCAAACCGCACCGTGAATCGTCGTGGCAGCGACTCTGGAAACCAAAGCAATATTCGTTCCTGAACCGCGAGGGCTTTGCGCGCTCAGCGATGATGATTCGGGATCGGGATCGCTCGCCGAGGACACTGGGCCCGGCTTACTTCTTTTCGATCGACTTGATCTGGATTCCCTTGACTCCGCCGCGCGTCATCGGCGTTCCCTTCAAGGTCGCCGGAACGTCGATAAGACCCGCCACCTTGTCTTTGACCGAGCCCGGCTTCTCGTCGAAGAGAACATAGAGCGTTCCATCGTCGGTCAGGAATCCGGCCGGGACTCCTTTCTCGATGCAAGTCTTCGAGCAGGAGTGGTGCTCGGCGCTGTGATTCCCGTTCTGCAGGTAGCAAAACGTGTCGACGACCGTCCCGCTCAAAGTCACCTCGGCGGCGGCCGCCTTCGTTTCCTCGGCGCCGAGCCTGTTTGCGAAGAGCAGCGCAACGCCGATGAGTGTCGCGAATGCGGCGAGGACGAGTTTCTTCTTCATGCCGAGTCTCCTTTCGAGCCTGAAGGATTCATACGAGAGGGATCGCGCGATGTTTGCGGAAGGACATGATCCGTGCATCAGTTCGCCGGGGCGACACCCAGTGTCTGGTAGAGCGCGGCGGGGTCATACGTCGTGTCTCCCTTGATCACGAGGACGACGTGGCGAATGTCGGAGATGCGCGCGGTCGGGTCGCCGTCCACGAGGATCAGATCGGCGGCCTTTCCGGGAGCGATCGACCCGGTGTCGCCGTCGTGTTTCATCACACGAGCCGCGCCGAGGGTCGCCAGCTGCAGCACCTTTGCCGGGGGAATGCCGGCGTTGACGTAGCTCTCGAGCTCACGGTGGAGCGAAAAACCCGCGGTGGCGTCGGTTCCCGCGACGATCGGCACTCCGGAGTCGTACAGCTTCTTCAGCATCCGAAGCATGGCCGGGAAGGCGTCCTTGTACCGCTGGTCGTTCTCGGCGGTCACGGGAAGGCCTCCTCCGAGGAAGCTCCGCCGGATTTGGGCCGGGAGACGGTTCGCGACGGCCGCCATGTCGGGCGACATCACACCCGGTCTCGCCACGAACATGGATTCGAACGCGGTCACCGTCGGATCGAGGACCGTGTGGTGCTCCTGAAGGACCCGGACGAAGTGGCGAACGCGCTCCGAGTCGAGATCGAGCGCTGCCGCATGGTCGGCGACCGCCGTGAAGCGAGCGGGCGTGCGCGTGTCGGGAGCCGTGTCGAAGAGGAAGTTGAGGAACCAGAAGTTCGCGTGCTGGACTTCGTCGTATCCGTTCTCGACCGCCTGTTCCATGGTCATGAACGCGGGCACGTGTCCGCTCACCCGCATTCCGTTCTTGTGCGCCTCTGCGGCGATGATGGGAACGAGCTCCGGTTTGACCGAGCTGTAGATCTTGATCTGCTCGT
>DATDNV010000432.1:0-5183 GCA_036518075.1 Thermoanaerobaculia bacterium | reverse complement strand
AAGTCTATTTTCACCTCGGCAAGCTCGCGCTCGCCGATGGCGACCAGGCCAAAGCCCGGGATCTCTTGCGGCGCAGCGGCTATTCCGGGTTCGACCGCTCCATCGTGCTGGCGACCCCTTTCTCCGAGGACCATGCTTCGGGACACGCCTTTTTCCCCAGGCGCATCGCGGAGGTCGTTCCCGGCCGTGTCTACGTGCTGTCCGGGTTCGAGTTCACCGAATACTACTTCGTCGTTTCCGCGAATCGGCGCGAGCTCATCGCGATCGATGCCGGCACGAGGCCGGACTTCGCGAAAACGGCTTACGAAGCGCTCCGAGTACACGCGCCGGGGTTGCCGCCGCTCACGACCGTCTTCGTCACCCATGCCCACTGGGACCACGTCGGCGGTCACCAGTTCTTCCGGAGCCTGGACTCGCACCCCCGGTTTTATGGACGCGGCAATTATCAACAAGAGTTCGAGCACGAGTTCAACAGCCCAGAGACTTTCGGCAAGCAGTTCTTTGGTGAGAAGTTCAATGTCGAGGACGTCCGCAGCTACAAGCCGGACGTCGCCGTCGACTCTCGCACGGACGTCGTGATCGACGGAACCAGGTTCGAGCTGATCCCCATCCGTGGCGGTGAGACGCCCGACGCGATGCTCATCTACCTTCCCGACGAGAAGGTGATGTTCATGGGCGACTGCATCATGCCGTATCTCGGCGCGCCGTTCGCCAGCGAGGGCGACCTCCAGGGATTGCTGGATGCGATCGACGTCGTCGTCGATCGAAATCCTCGGTACCTGCTGCATGGCCACGAGCCCCTCACAGAGGTCTTCTCGTCACCAGCCATCCTGAGAGCGCTCAAGAAGGACTTGAGCTGGCTGCGGGAACAGGTGCTCGCTTCGATCCGCCGAGGGGACGAGCGCGCCGCGATCCACGAGCGCAATCTCATCCCGCCCGATCTGCTGACGGCGCAGCCGGAGGCTTATCCGGCTTACTACATCCTGCGAGAGCACGTGATCGACAGGTTGTACGACCAGAACGTGGGATATTGGGAGGCGAACCTTCAGGGCCTGGAGCATCCGAGCAAAGCCGACCGGGCGGACCTTCTCGTCGGCTATCTCGGGTTGTCCGAAAAACAGATCGCTAGGGCCGCGGCTCACCTGATGGCTGACGGGAAGTACGAAATGGCGGCGAGCCTGCTCGAGTCGGCAGAACCCAGGTTTCCGAAGAGCGACGCCCTGAGAGCCGCGAAGCGGTCTGCCTATCTCAAGCTGATGGAGAAGAACCAAAACACCGATCCGTTCAAATTCATCATCTATTCCTGGAAGGCCGGCGAGCAGACGCCCCAGATCAACGCCCCCAGGTGAGCGCCGACATCGCTGGTAGCCGTGGCGGACGGATTTCGCAGTTGCTCGCAGCTTGATTGAAGTCAACGACCGACCGGGACACGTTCCGGTCGGTCGGTTTGCATGCCCCTCAGGAGCCGCCAGCCTGTTTCGGCCAAGGTGAGGCCCTCCCCGAGACCTGAGGCAACGCCGGCCGGTAGCAAGAAGGCGATAGGTCGCGGAATGCCTCGGCACGGCCCCTGCATGCCCTGACATCCGCGCGCACTGCGCTATTCCATCGATGTTACGGAGGAAAGGAGGTCTCCTTAAGCGATTCCTAAATATAGGTAATCGACTGGATGGCTCTTATGGAATCCGAGAAGTGAAGGTTCTTTATGGAGGGGATATGAAAAGGAAACGTCCGCTGACTCTGGCCTTAGCCTCGGCCGTCTTGGTCCTGGGCACCGCGAAGCTGGCATTCGCTCAAGGGACTATCTACATCAACAAACTCGGGATCGACCAGGATGTTCGCTCCGGCATGAAAGTCCTGATGGATCAGATCCTCGCTGGGGGCGTCATCCTGCCCGACACGCCGACTTCTTCCACGACTCTCGATTCCGTTCCTCAGATTCAACTCCGCGGCGACAACGTCCAGGCGAACTTCCCTTCGGGCGACTACGTGCAGATCTTTCCGGGCTTCCGCCCGTTCGTCCACGCGACGCAGAGCGAGGTCTCCACGGCGGCATCCGGCAAGAACATCGTCCTGGGCTACAACAACTCGGCGGGTCTCCACGTTTCCCCCAATCCCAGCGGACCCGGTCTCATCGTCGATCAGGTTCAGCTATCGGGATTCGCGACATCGAACGACGGCGGGAAGACCTGGACGAACGGCTTTCTCCCCGGATCGTCCGGCACGAACGACACTTTCGGCGATCCGTCGGTCGGCGTCGACCGACACGGTAACTTCTACTACGCGAACCTCGCCGATGATGTGGCGGGGCACGGCACCATCCAGGTCAATTCATCAACGGACGGCGGCCAGACCTGGAGCGAGGGAGCGATCGTCCAGGAGGACGACGCCTCGGACAAGGAATGGATCGCCGTCGGACCCGATCCGGTGAACAAGAACCGCGATAACGTCTATGTGACATGGACCAGTTTCCAGCAGACCGCTTGTGAGCTGCGCTTCGGCGTCTCGACCGACGGGGGCGCCACCTGGGCGGCGAAGACGATCTTCGTGCCGACCGCCGATCCCAATCCCACGCATCCCCAGAACTGCCTGCAGTTCTCCAACCCGGTCGTCGATCAGATCAATGGCACACTGTATGTGCCGTTCCTCCGCTTCAGCAACGCCGACCAGGACTTCATTCAGATGCTGATTTCGACAGACGCCGGCAATACGTTCCAGTTCGCTACCTTCAATGTCGCCGGCGCGCCGAGTCCCACGGTCTTGCCGGTCACGCAACCGGGCGAGCTGACGGAGTGCGGAGGGGGCAATTTCCGCCCCACCGTCCATGGGACCCTGAATGCCGGTCCGGGCAGATTCGGAATTCCTCGCTACGTCAATGCATCGCGAATGACGCTGCAGCCGGCCGCGGCGGCTCGGAACGGGGTCGTCTATCTGGCATGGAGCAATTCGGCGAGCAAAGTCTTTGGCAGCTCCGCGGGATCCGACGTCTGGTTCATCCGGTCAAACGACGGCGGCCAGACCTGGTTCGGTCCGCAGCAGGTCAACCCGTCAGTCGCCACGGACAAGCATCACGTGCTGCCGTCTCTCGCCATCGATCAGGATCCCAATGACGTGCACGTCACCTACTACACGCAGCACACCGACACGTCCATCGACCTCGACATGGCCAACTCGCATGACCGGGGCAACTCGTTCCCGGCCGACAGAACGATTCACGTCACCCAGACGTCATTCAATCTGCCGCCGACCAACATTCCGCTGAGCAACGCTCCCGCCTTCGCGGCGACGAACTACGACCGGTTGATCCAGGTCTGCTACGCTCTCGGCGAGTACCAGTCGGTCGCGACAGACAATGGTTCGGCGTATGTCGGATGGGGCGACACGCGCAACCAGCTCACGGAACCGGTGAATCCGCTCGACCCGATCTCGGGCCAGACTCATCCCGAAGAGGACGTCTTCTTCCAGAAGGTGAAAGCCCAGTAGCTCGACGCAAGCTTCTCTGACCGTTCGCGGCTTGCAGATGCCGCCGCAAGAATTGGCGGCATCTGCACCGAGCGGTCCCCCGACCTTCGCCTCGCGAGAGTCGCTTCAAGACGCGACTGCGCCAGGATCAGGAAAAATCCGGGATGCTCGGCTTGCGTGTCTCCTCGGGATCGCTTACTTCCCGCCGGGCTTGCAACCGTCGAACTGGAACGCGCCGATGCGCGTCGCCCAATTGAAGCTGCCCGTCGAAACGTAGTACTCCTGCGTGTACCAGAAGGTGCAGTCGTCCTTGGGATCGACCGTCATGCTGCTGTAGTCGCCCCAGCGCTTGAAAGACTGGACCTGGACTCCGCCGCCGCTCGCCAGCACGAGCGGACCGAACATGGTCCCCGGCGGATCGCCGGATTTGCGGCCTGCCACGTAGACGCTGGAGAACTGGGTATGGCTCATGGAGCTGAACCCGAGGGCGATGTCTCCGGCCCGATCCATGGCGATGCTGCCCAGCCAGAAGTCGGTATCAGGATCCATCACGGTTCCCTGTTGAACCACCGCAGGCGTTGTTCCGGGACTCCGGATCTCGTACCAGCGGACGCCCCCGAGCAGGCCGCCGAGGACCGTGTGGTTGACGACGAGCGACTCGTGGTCGCCGAAGTTCCGATAGGCAAGTCGGAACATCACACGGTCGGAGAGACCATCGACTTTCTCGCCGGGCTCCGGCTCCTGGATGCACGCGACCGTGGTCGCTCGGGCGCAGATCTCGTTGAAATCCGCGACGGAGACCAGCGTGGGTCCGCTGAAGGTCGAATTGCCGGGGTTGGCGAAGTCAGCGTGGAACCGGAACAGGTTCAAGTGGCTTGCATCCGCGAGACCCACGAAGTAGTTCGGTGAGCCCGCCGGCGGCAGCGTGCTGCCGTCGAGGTCCGAGGGCAGGAGGCTCGAGACCGAGGACGGCTGCTGGAAGCAGATGGCGCTCGCCGGAGCGCCGGCCAGCATCGCGGCGCGATCGAAGGCGCACGCCTGTGCTCCTGCGAATTTATTGCCCGGGAAGATGTTGGTCGAGTTGTAGTAGGCGTCCGGCCAGACGCCCCACTTCGGGTAATCAGGAAAAGTGGAGCCGTAATCGAACTCGTAGCGACTGTAGGAGCCGGTCGCGTCCGAGCTCGTTGAGATCGCGACACACTGCGCGTTCTGCGTGAAGGTCTCGTTGAACTGCAGCTGGCTGACGAGCCAGCGGTTGGCGAGGTGGTCGTAAAGGACGACCGGATCGCCTCCGTCGCTGAAGGTGGGGGTGGCGCCGCCGTTCTCGCAAAGGCCGCCAAACCCGTTCCACAAAGTGTGGATCGGCGCCGGACCCATCAAAAGGGATCCGTCGCGCTTGCTGTACACGGCGATCGTGACGTTCACCATCTGGACGAATTGGCTTGCACCCACTGCGCCGGTGGTGTCCGGCGGGACGAATGCGAAGCCGAGGACCCGTCGGTTGTCCGCCGCCGTCTGTCCGTCGAAGCTGATGACCGTGCTCACGCCTTGCAGCGGGCCAGCGAGCTCGGAGGCGACCGCGTCGGCGCGGCCGCTGCCGAGAGCCGGACCAGTTACGCGCGGCTCGATCCCCTCCCGATCGTGCGCGCTTGCCGGTGATCGGGCGCCGGCCGCCATTACGGCGAGTGACTGAGACGTGTCATGGCGCGAGGCTTTGGTCAAGG
>DATDNV010000431.1:0-2136 GCA_036518075.1 Thermoanaerobaculia bacterium | reverse complement strand
TGCTTTTCGCGCGCCGGGAGGGCGGCACGCACATCCTCCGCATCGAGGACACGGACGTCGAGCGTTCGCGTGAAGAGCTCTCGCAGCAGGTTCTCTCGGCGATGGACTGGTTGGGCGTCCCGTACGACGAGGGCCCGTATTTCCAGTCCAAGCGCTACGACCTCTACCGGGCAGCCGCCCAGCGTCTTCTTGCCGAGGGCAAGGCCTACCGCGCTTTCGAGACGCCGGAGGAGCTGGATGCCGAGCGAAAGAAGGCCGAGGCGCAAGGGCGCGCCTACCGCTATTCGGGCGCCGGGCGTCAGATCGATCCGGGCGAGTCCGAGCGGCGCGCCAGGGCCGGCGACCGGCACGTCATCCGTCTCGCGATGCCTGCCGAGACGATCGTCGTCGACGACCTGATTCGAGGGCGCGTGGAGTTCCCGGCGGACGCGCTCGACGATTTCGTTCTCGTTCGCTCCGACGGCCACCCGCTTTACCACTTCAGCGCCGTCGTCGACGACGCGGACATGAAGATCAGCCACGTCATCCGAGGCGACGACCATCTCGCGAACACTCCCAAGCACGTCGCGCTCTTTCGGGCGCTCGGCGCTCCGATCCCCAAATTCGCGCACCTGGGGATGATCCTGGGAACCGACCGCAAGAAGCTTTCGAAGAGGCATGGGGCGGCGGCCGTCGAAGAGTGGCGGGATCAGGGGATCCTGCCGGAGGCGTTGGTCAACTTCCTCGCTCTTCTCGGCTGGGCACCCGGCGACAACCGCGAGGTCCTGACGAGGGAGGAGATGGAGCGGGAGTTCTCGCTCGACCGCGTAGGCGCCTCCCCTTCGGTCTTCGATCCCGAGAAGCTTCTCTGGATGAACGCCCAGCACATGGCGCGCATGCCGGCCGAGGAGCTGCTCGCGCGCTCGGAGCCGTACGCCACGTCGGGAATGCCGCCGAAAGACGCGGCGCTCAAGGCAATCGAGCTTCATCGCACGCGGGCGCGTACTCCCATCGAGATGGGAAGGGCCCTTTCGACGTACGCGCGCGATCCCGAAAGCTATGACCCGGACGGCATGAAGAAGCAGGTGAAGCCGGAGACCGCAGCGCTTCTGGAAAAGCTCATGGCTCGCTACGAGACGACGAGTCCCTGGGCGGTCGAGGCACTCGAGCCGGCGTTACGCCAGGTCGCGGAGGAATCGGGCGTCTCCGCAAGCAAGCTCATCCATCCGACGCGGCTGGCGCTGACCGGTACGACCGTCGGCGCGCCGTTGTTCGATGTGGCCGCGCTGCTCGGCAAAGAGACTGCGTTGCGACGGTTGCGGAAGTTCGTGGAAGTGATTCGAACTCAGACGGGGTCGTAAATCTTAACTACCGCCCTCTCCTAACGAAGAACTGCGCTTCCCTGTCAACCCGACGAGCGGAGTTTTCCCCTTCATTCCGAGGAGCGCAGCGACGAGTAATCTACCCGGTCCCCGGCCGAAACCGTGGTAGCTAGTTGTTCTTGACTCGGTAGTCTTCCCGCAGATTTCTCAGGTCTTTGAGAGCGGTTCGGAGAACGCCGATCACACGGGAGACTTCTTTGCCGTAGTACTTCATTTCGGCGTCGCAGTCGGTCATGCCGTAAATCGCTTCGTCTTTTTCCAGGCGGTCCTTCTCGTAAGAAAGCCGTTCGATGAGCTCGTCGAGCTCGGTGCGCAGAACGAATGCGATGTCCCGAATACCGAGGAAGCGGCTGCATTGGGGACAGTGGACCTCTTCGCTCCCGCCATCGGGGACGTCGTCGATCACGAACTGCCGCTCGCAGCGCGGGCACTCGAAAACTTCCGGAATCATGGCTCCCGCCGAGTCTACGCTGACAAGCACGCGAAGGGAGATAAATCTGCTGCACGTTTCAGAGGACAACGTCATGGCATCGCGATTGCTCCCGCGTGCGACCCGCGCGCGCCGCGTTTGACGCGGCGAGGACGTTCGAGAATAATCCGCCATTCCCCGGACGACTGGGAGGTCGTTCAATGGTAGGACAACTGGCTCTGGACCAGTGAATCGGGGTTCGAGTCCCTGCCTCCCAGCCAAGCATCGTCACTCCGCGCTGCGGCCGAGAACCGAGCCGGGACCGGCCCGACCCCGAGCGTGATCATCTTGCAGTCCGGACCCCGA
>DATDNV010000430.1:0-3561 GCA_036518075.1 Thermoanaerobaculia bacterium | reverse complement strand
AGCCAGACCCTGCCGATCAGCGTGGACTAAAGAGTGCGAAGTGCGAAGTTCTCAGTTCGAAGTTGGCAGCCAACAACTTAGAACGTCGCACGTCGAACGCTGCACCGCCTTTAGGCCATCAGCTCCTGGAAAGCCGGCGTATCGCGCATCGGGTCGAAGTCCCGGTCGTGGCGAGCGAGGATGCGATGGCGCTGGTCCTCCTCGATCGCGCGCTTCAGGTGTTCCAGAGCGACGTCCGAGTCTCCAGTCTGCGCGTAGCAGCAAGCCAGAAGAAACTCGACCTTCCCGCCGCCGTTCTTCCGGGCCGATGCGTGTTTGAGGTGCTCGATCGCCTCGGCGACATTGCCCCGATTCTTCTCGAGGAGCGCGGCATAGTAAAAGTCCTCGGGCTCCGTCAATACGGGATTCGGCCCCAGCTTGCGCCGCTCGCAGACCGCCAGATACACGCGTGCGCGGTCCACCAGCTCTTTCTCCTCGGGGTATTTCTGGATCAGGTCCAGGAAATGGCGCTCGGCCTCCTCGACCTTCTTTTTCTGAAGCGCTGCGACTCCGCGGTCGAAGTCCTTGCGGGCGTTTTCGGTATGGCGCGACAGCTCTTTGAGGGTCTGCGCCTTCTTCGCGGCGGGCGTCTCGGCGTTTCCAGCCAGGCCGAGCTTTTCCATCTTCTTTTCCAGCTCGTCCACGCGTACCGACAAGGTCTCGGCCAACGCCTGAAGACTCATCTTCCCCGCGTTGTCCCTCAGGAACCTCAGCTCCGCGTCCGTCCAACGTTTGGCCATTTACGAGCCTCCGAAAAAACGGCGTATTTTAGGGAGCCAACCCCGCCGTGTCAAATGCCTGGCCGGGAAATGGGGTCTGCCGGGTCGCTGTTTCCGTAGAAAGGAGGCCTCATGACAACGAGGGCTGTCCGGGTCGCCGTGGGGTGGTGCGCGATTCTGGTCCTGGCCGGAACCCTTCTCGCCGCAGGCGAAAAAATGATGACGGCAAGCGGGACCGTCGTGAAGCTCGACGCCGCCAACCGGGCGGTCTACGTCGCCACCGCCGGCGGAGCGGAGACCCGCTTCGTGTGGGCCGCCGAGACGAAGATCAACGGGACACTGTCTCAGGGCGCGAAGGTCACGATCCGCTACACCGTGCAAGCCGACGGAGAGAACCTCGCGCACCAGATCAGTGTCGCCAAATAGAGCGATCGCGCCCGCCATCCCCGGCGTCTGCTAGAATCGCCCACCTTCCAGAAGGAGGAGCGGCCCGATGGGCATGTACATCATCGCGGAACCCTGCATTGGCACGAAAGACACGGCCTGTGTCGACGTCTGTCCCGTCGATTGCATCCATCCGCGCAAAGACGAAAAGGAGTTCGAGACGGCGGAGATGCTCTACATCGATCCGGACGTGTGTATCCAGTGCGGCAACTGCGAACCCGCGTGCCCCGTGACGGCGATCTTCACCGAGGAGACGATTCCCGAGAAGTGGAAGCACTACCTCCAGGTCAACGCCGACTGGTACAAGAAGAAGGCATAAGCACGATTGCCGACTCAGAGGACTTAGGTGGTAGGAGGTAGGTGTTAGGGATTCCTCCTACGACCTTCGTCCTACGTCCCACGTCCTTTCCTGCGCTACTTCCCCTTCAGCACTCTCGCGAAGAACGCATCCGTCCGCGCGTCGGCATCCTCGGCATCATGAGCCCGAAAGACCTTGGGATCCGGGTTGGACGCGAATCCGTGGCCGGCGTCGGAGTAGATCTTGAAGTCGACGCTCTTGCCCGCGGCTTTGGCCTTCCGGTCGAACTCCCGCACGCTGTCGGCCGGGATCCCCTGATCCTGACCGCCGAAGTTTCCGACGAGCGGCACTGCTAACGACCGTATCGTCGCGTCGTCGGTCACGAGACGCCCGTAGTAGATCGCCGTCCCCGCGAGCGTCGGCTCTGCCACCGCGAGCTGCAATGAATAACCGCCGCCCATGCACCAGCCGACCGATCCGATCTTCTTCGGATCCACGTCGGGTCGGCTGCGCAGATAGGCGACGGCTGCCTTGAGATCGCGGACGGCGCGGTCTTCGGGCATGCCGCGCATCAATTGATGCGCCATGTCCGAGTCGGTCGCGACCTTACCCCGATAGAGATCGACCGCCAGAGCGACGTAGCCCTGCTTGGCGTAGCGGTCCGCCTTCGCCTTCATGAAGTCGTTCAGGCCCCACCACTCCTGGATCACGACCAGCCCCGGCTTCTTTCCGGATCCCTCGGGGGCCGCGAGGTAACCCTGAACCGTCTCCGATCCGCTCGGGTACGAGACCATCTTTCCCGCGCTCTGAGCGCGCGCCGCTCCGGCGACGAGAGCCAAACTCAAGATCAACGAGCCGGCCTTCGAAAACATCGTTCCTCCTGTTCTCATCCGCCCGCGGGGCCATCGCGGCGAGATCGAATCGGCTAATCTTAATCGCGGTGGCGAACTCTCTCTTCGCGATTCCCGATGCGGACCGACAAACGCACCTCCAACTCCTCTACGACCGGCTCGCCGCTCGCTTCGGATTCGGGCCCGCGGTCGTGAGGCTTTCGACGCGCAAGCTCACCGGAGGTGAGATCGTCTACGGGAATCCCCACCGCATCACGATCTCCGCGCACCTGCCCGACCGAGCTCAGGAGGACACGCTGCGGCACGAAGCGGCGCACGCCTGGAGCTTCCTCCGTCAGGGCCGCCGCGCGGCGCATGGACGGCTCTTTCGGCAACTCGCAGCGTGTCTCGGCGCGTCGCCGGGACCCGCGCCGTTGACTCCGGCGCTGGCTGAGTTCCGGCAGCGGCGGGAGATTCTCTACCGATGCGAAGGCTGCCACGCGACGTTTCGGCGCACGCGCCCCTTCCGCGGCGCCCGCGAGTGCGTGGCGTGCTGGAGGGCGGGACGGCCTTCGAGGCTGAAGCGAGTGCGAAGCTCGCAGTTCTAGCCGCTGGTTCTCAGCAGGCTCCGTTTAAGTTCGGGCCTTCGGGGTCCTGCCGCCGGCATCTCGCGCGAACGGGCCCCTCTCAACATCGCTTCGGTCTCAGCCTCTGCACTGGCGACGGACCGCCTCCGAAGGAGCCGTGAGTGAGGGAGCGTCGCCCAGAGAAGCCCTGCCTCCGGCAAGACTGCGACCGAACGACAAGCGAGGGCCCGGTTGGTCATTCTCGCGGCATGGCCCGAGCGTGGCGATGAAGGAGGCGGGTCCGGCGCCAGCCCGCTCCGAGCCCAACTTCGTCTCGAGAAATCACAGCAGCGCCCCGACTTGGGCCGTTTGCCGATTCGACTTCGCACCTCGCACTTCCAACTAGAATTCTCGGATGTCCCGCTTTCCTCCCGGCTACCGGATCGGTCACGCCAGTGATCCGCAGCGAAAGACCGGCTGCACCGTCATTCTTCCTCCTCCCGGCACGATCGCGGCTGTCGACGTCCGCGGCGGGGCGCCGGGCACTCGCGAGACGGGAGTCTTCACGCCCGGAAACCTGGTGTCGGAGATCCACGCCCTCGTCCTGACGGGAGGCAGCGCCTTCGGCCTCTCCGCCGCGGACGGAGTCTCGCGGTGGCTCAAAG
>DATDNV010000429.1:0-7146 GCA_036518075.1 Thermoanaerobaculia bacterium | reverse complement strand
TCTACCTGATTTAGGTCTAGTCCCGAGGCATGCTCTTCCAACGGCTGGCGTGGCGGGCCGCCTCCCTCGTCGCCACGCTCGGGAGCTCGCTCGCGGACATCTTGCTCGCGGGGACGCGGCGTCCTCGACTGGCATGATCAGTATCCTGGACGCCGCTCCGCTCGGACTGCGCAGTTGCATTAGGGCGCACAGTCTGCCGACTCTGGAGCGCCGTCCGCCGCCGCGGCCCGTTCGCGCGAGGTGGCCGGCGGCAGGACCCGCCCGCCTGGAGCAGACTCAAGTCAGATTCTGAATAGACGCGCGCCTCGCAACACTGAAGAGAGAATGTCGTTCACGATCCGCGACCTCCCGACCGTCAACGCCTTCCTGAACGCAACGTCGGCGGTCCTGCTGGTTCTCGGCTACCGGGCCATCCGGCGCCTGGAGATCGAGCGGCATCGAGCCTTCATGCTCTCGGCGGCCGCGACCTCGACGCTCTTCCTCGCTTCCTACATCACGTATCACGCACGCGTCGGCTCCGTGCGTTTCACCGGGCAGGGTCCGATTCGAACCGTCTACTTCGCGATCCTCGGCACACACACGCTGCTCGCGATCGTCGTGGTGCCTCTGGTGCTCCGCACGCTCTACCTGGGGCTCCGCCGGAAGGACGACCGACACCGCCGCATTGCGCGAGTCACTTTCCCGACCTGGCTGTACGTGTCGGTGACCGGCGTGATCGTCTACTGGATGCTCTACCATCTTTACCCTCCCGGGCCGATTCGGTAGGATCGCGGAGATGAGTCGATCGGCACGCATTCTTTTGGCCGTCGTTCTGGTCGCGGTTCTCTTACCCGCGTTCGTCTCGGCCTGTCCTCTGTGCAAGGACGCCAAGTCGGACACCGACTATCCCGGAGGAAGTGCTTCGCTCCCGAAGGGTTTCTACTATTCGATTCTCCTGATGGTCAGCGCTCCGTTCGTTGTGATGGGAGGTCTCGCGCTGCGGATCTATCTGGCGCGGCGGCGCCACTCCGGTCTGCCGATCGCGGCGGCGCCCGAAAGCGGGGCGCCCAGGCCGCTCGTCGCTGACACGGACGGAGCGCGTACCTGAAGCGTTTCGGCTCTCTCGCTTTACTTCTTTTCGCCGCCGCCTCGGCCGCTTCGGCCGGCTCGATCGCGCTACGTTCGACGCCCGACCTGGAAGCCTTCGTCGGAACCGTCGCGAAAGAGGTGGTCGCCGAGTTCTCGGACAAGGGGCTGACCGCGGAAAACCTCTCGATCACCCTGGTCGAATTGTCGCCAACCTTTCCGTCGGGCGCCTATCGAGGCGACGCCTCCTACTATCCGGCTTCGGTCGTCAAATCGTTCTACCTCGTTTACTACGAGTCCCAGAAGGAAGCGGGAAAGCTGGCCGACACGCCGGAGCTCGTGCGCGCGGTGGTCGACATGATCCGACTCTCGTCGAACGATGCGACCGGGTTCGTTGTCGACTCGATCACCGGAACGACGTCGGGGCCGGAGCTCGCCGGCCGCGACTGGGACGCATGGAAGGACAAGCGAAACGCGGTCAATCGCTTTTTCGCGTCCCGCGGCTACCAGGGCCTCAATGCGAATCAGAAGACTTATTGCGAAGACGCTTACGGGCGCGAGCACGCCTTCCGGGACGGCGGCAAGAACTCCAACCGCATGACGACGTCGCTCATCGCGCGGCTCTTCACGGAGGTGGCGAAGGGCGACATCCTGGGTTCCGGCGGGACGGAGGAGGCCTGGAAGCTCCTTTCTCGGGACGTCACGAGCGATCGGCCGCTCGAGGACGAAGAGCTCGAGTACGCGCGGCTGGCGGGGCATGCACTCCCGTCCGGGACGGCGTTCTGGTCCAAGTCGGGCGACGCCTATGACGTCCGCCACCTCGTTGCCCGGATTCGGCTGCCGAGCGGCGTGGAGCTGGTCCTTGCCGTGTTTACGAAGGGAGTCCACAACGAGCTCGCGGTGATCCCGCGGGTGTTCGCGAAGGTCGCGGCGCGCTACGAGACCGGGGCGGCGCGTTAGGTGGTGTCTTCCTCCGCGCGCACGCGAGGCCTTCGTCCGGCGTCACCGACTGGCTTCGCGGGCGGTCGGTGAGCGGCGGGCGAACCCGCCGCTTGTCGCGCTCTAACGAGCGCTCGGTGCCGCGACCGGCGCCGCGAAATTTTCTAACCGAGAGCGGACCGACGTTTGGGGGCTTAGGTTTAGAACAGTTAATTGGCCCGCGCAGCGGGCCGGTGCAGACGTCCCTCCCAGGGAAGCGGACCGGCGCCGGGCGGATCTACGTAAATAACGTCTTGAGAAATGACCCGATCGAACGGTTCGGGCCTTCCGTCCCGCATCGCCGATGATGTCGCGCCTCCTGGCCCGGGCGGTCGGCGCGATCCTCGTCGTCTACCGCGCGATCGTCCGGGTCGCCATCGTTCACGGCGACTACTACGAAAATTTGCGCGATCGAGGGGTGCCGATCCTGTTCGCGCTCTGGCATGGCCGGATGCTCTTTCCCATCCAGAACCACCGGAAGCAGGGAATTGTCACGATGGCGTCGCAGTCGAAGGACGGCGAGGTGATCGCGCGCTGGCTCGCATCGAATGGCTACGTCGTCGTGCGGGGGTCGACGACCCGCGGCGGCGGGCAGGCCCTGCGCGAGATGGTGCGGCACGTGCGCTCCGGCCGTCACGCCGCGCTGACCGTCGACGGCCCGAAGGGGCCGGCGCGAGTCGTTCAGCCGGGCGTCGTGCAGCTTGCCCGTCTGACAGGCGCTTGGATCCTGCCCATCACGTCCGCGAGCTCCCGTCCGAAGTTCCTGAAGTCCTGGGATCGGTATCTGCTGCCGATGCCGTTCGCCAAGTGCGTCGTCGTATACGGAGAGCCGTTTCCCATCGACGCGAACCTCTCGGATTCGGGAGCGCTCGAGAGGATCGGCGAGGCCTTGGACGCCGCCACGAGAGAGGCGGACGAGATGTGTGGGCTGGGAGCGGGGGGCGGGGAGGGTAGCAGGTAGCAGGGAGCGGGGAGCGGGGAGCAAGTAGCAAGGAGCGAGGAGCAAGGAGCGGGAAGCGGGATGAGTGTTATATCAGATCTGATATGACAAACATGTCATCTCGAAACGCTCGCCCTTGTTTGTCATCCCGAGCGAAGCGAGGGATCTGCCCCCGGTCTCCAAGATGACGTGGACTCCTAGTAGCGAACCCCGACCAACTCCGCGAAAAGCTCGTACGAGAGCAGATTCCTCGTCGCTTCGCTCCTCGGAATGACAGTAGGTATCGCTCCTCGGACTTCAGACCTAGAACGCTCCTTTTGCTGGAGCCGCTCCGGGCCACGCGGCGGACAGGTGCGCGACGAAGGCGATGCGCTCATAGCCCACGAGCCAGAGGTGAAGGAGCCCGGGATTGCCCGCTTCCCGCCACACGTAAACGCCGTCGACTCCCGTCAGGTGGTTGTCGATGTGATTGCCCTTCGGATCGAGAAGCATCAGGTAACGAGGTCTGTCCTCGGCGAGCTCGGATGCTCGGTCGGCCGCGGAAGCCTGAATGACCGGTGTGCCGATTCCGCAGACGAGCTTCAAGACGTCCGCCTCGCTGCGCGGCTCCGTGCGCGCGGGCAGCTCCGAAAGCCTCGAGTCGGCGATCAGGACCCGGTAGCCGTTTTCGAAGACCGCCTCGATTTCGGGGAACGTCACGCCGTCGCGGGCGACCTCGCGCCAGACCAGGCGCGACGGCCTGGCGAGCCAGGTCAGATCGAACCGCATCGACTCCTTGTCGTCGTACACGCCCGGGCCGTTGAACTTGGCCATCCTGACCGGCTGGCGGGCCGGCAGCGTGAAATCGCCGTAGGTCGCAATTTCGGGAGTTTGGAGGAGCTTGGTCTTGCGCTGCTGCTCGGAGAGCCGCTGGATCGGGTCGGACGCGTGCCGGTCGAGCTGCGCCAGCGCCCTCTCCGTTTTCGCCGTCCGAAGCGACTCCAGGGGAAGAGGGAAGCCGCCGACGCCGGGGTAGGCGGCGAGGATGCCGTCGTAATCTCCATACGGGATCCGGTTGATCTCCTCGAAGAGTCGCGCGTACTCCGCCTTGGGAAAGGTCAGCCAGGCATGGTAGAGCGTGACGGTCTTGTCCGCTTCCGCGCGCGCGAGCTTGACCTCCCAGCGTCCCTGCTCGAGGCAATTGTTCGCGATCGAGAAATCCTCGCCGCCGGGCAGCGCGAAGTGCACCTCGTTGCGGTTGAATTCTCGCTGAATGAGCGCGAGCCGGGTCAGCGCGGCGTTTCCCTTTGCGAGGCGGGGAACCCGCGGCACGAGAAGACGCAGGTCGGCCTTCTCGATCGATGGGGGATTGTCGCCCGGAGTGAGCCGGACGTCGTAGCGTCCTTCGCCGCGCGGCAGAAATTCGATGGTTTCGAACGCCGGTAGTGTCTGGCCGGCGGGGGCGGCCAGCTTTTCCGCGTTCAGGGCGAGTCGAAGCGTCGCCGCGTCGCGAGAGGGCGGCGCGCCCTCGGCCATCGCGAGGCAAGCTGCGGCGCACACCACGAGAGAAGCAACGCTCTTCTTCATCATTCTCCTCCCGGACGCCCGCTACGAATCCGGAGGAAATGTAGCACGAGAACCGAACAAACAGTGGCGGGGTGTGTCGGCATCACTCCGCGTTGTACCAGCGCTCGAGCTTGTCCGGATATACACCGAGAAAATAACCGGCGAGAACGCGCCAGTTGCGAAGCACCTGTCGCAGCGTGCCCCGTGCGCGATAGCGGCGAGGCGACGTGAAGGTCGTCTCGCGGCGAATCACCATTCGGCCGCCCCGACGCAGGCGCCGCACCAGATCCAGGTCGTCACAGACCGGCAGGCTTCGAAAGCCGCCCGTTCTCTCGTAGACCTCGCGTCGACAGAAGATTCCCTGGTCGCCGAAGGGAAGGCCCAACAGGCGCGAACGTTGATTGGCCCACCAGGCGATCCACCGCATCGAGAGGCCGGCGTCGCGATAGCCGAGGCGAAAGGCGCCAGCGGCCGTTCCGTTGGAAAGCGTCTCCGCAACCGCGGCCGCGGCATTGGACGGCAGCTCCGAATCGGCATGGACGAAGAGGAGCATGTCGCCCCGGGCCGCAGCGGCAGCCGCCGCGAGCCGCGCGCCGCGGCAGCGCGGTCCCGCAACCGTCCGGGCTCCGATCGCTTCGAATGCCCGCGTCGTCTCCGCGTCGTCCCCCGCGTCGGCCACGAGCAGCTCGACGTCCGGCGATGCGGCGAGTGCGCGGAAGCGTTCCGCAGCCTGCGGCCGCTCGTTCTTGATCGGAACGATGACGGAAATCATGGACGAGTTTTCAGTTTACAGTTTCCAGTTGTCAGTACTTCCGCGGGGCCCAAACTGAGAACCGACTACTGAGAACGGACAACTCGTCACAGCGATGCTAGCATTTCGACCCGAATGAAGATCGAGATGCCCGTGGCGCTCCTCGCCGGGGGCGCTTCGAAACGGATGGGCCGCCCGAAAGCGCTGCTGCCTTTCGGCAGCGGCACTTTGCTCCAGCATCAGCTCACCAAACTGTATCCGCTCTTCGACGAGATTCTGCTCGTCGTGAAGGATCCGCCCGACGCCGCGACCGGCCGTGCCCGAGTTCTGCTCGACGCCACGCCCCGCCAGGGCGCCATCTTCGGACTGACGCGGGCGCTCGAGGAGGTCTCGGACCACGTCTTCGTGCTCGCGATCGATCTGCCGCTCCTCACGGTCGATCTGATCGCCGAGATTGCCCGGAAGGGGCTCGCGACGAAGGCGCCGGCCGTCGTGCCGGAAAACAAGGGGCGCCTCGAGCCGCTCGCGGCAGTCTGGCGGCGGGGCGTTCTCCCGGCTGCGCGCAAGCAGGTGGCGGCCGCCGAGTTCTCCCTCCAGAACCTGGCTCGGAGCGCCGGGGCAGAGATCCTTTCCGAGCCGGAATGGAAGCCGTTCGACTCCTCGGGAAACTCTTTCTCGAATCTGAACACGATGAACGACTATCTTGCGATGCGCGAGCGAGCATGAGCGACGAACCGGAGAAGCCTCGCAAAACGCCTCGCCGCCCGAGGTCCATGGCGCCGCTGCGGCGAAGCGTCCTGCACCTCGACGCTCGAGGGCGGGCCCGCATGGTGGACGTGGGGAGCAAGGCGACGACCCGGCGCAAGGCGGTCGCCCGCGGCCGCGTGCGCCTGGGGTCGGCCGCGTTCCGAGCCCTCGCCGAGGGAAAGCTCTCGAAGGGAGATGCTCTCGCGGTCGCGAGGCTCGCGGGAATCCTCGCGGCCAAGAAGACCTCGGAGCTCGTGCCGCTGGCGCATCCCATCGGCCTGGATGCGGTCTCGGTCGACTGCGACCTCGACGCAAACAGCCGCGAAGTCGTCGTGACCGCGACCACTTCGACGGCGGCGCGCACCGGTGTCGAGATGGAAGCGTTGACCGCGGTCGCGGGCGCCTGCCTCGCGATCTACGACATGGCCAAATCGCTCGATCGCTCAATCGAGATTCGCGAGATCGTCCTGATCGAGAAGACCGGAGGCCGCTCGGGATCGTACCGGCGGTAGCTCATGGCTTTGCGCGTTGCGATCATCACCGTCTCGGATTCGGTCGCCGCCGGCGAGCGCGAGGACCGTGGCGGCCCCGCCTGCGAGCAGGCGTTGAAAGACGCGGGCCTCGCTCCCGAGATCGTCTCTCGCGAGGTCCTGCCCGATGATCGGCACCAGATCGCCCGGGCGATTCGACTCCGAGTCGACGGCCGCACGACCGATCTGGTCGTCTTGACGGGGGGCACCGGCGTGGCGCCCCGAGATCGCACGCCGGAGGGAGTCCGGGACGTCATCGAGTTCGAGGTCCCCGGTCTCGCGGAGAAGATGCGCTCGGACACGGGAAAAGACTTTCCGGCTGCCTACCTCTCGCGCCAGGTGGTCGGTGTGCGGGCCGGAGCGCTCATCATCGCCCTGCCGGGCTCTCCCAAAGGCGCCGCCGACTGCCTGTCTGCGATCGCACCGCTTCTCCTTCACGCGGTCGCGCTGATTCGAGGCGAACGGCCCGCGCACCCGTCCGCGAAGACCTAGGGAGTCGTCCCCAAGCTGTAGTTGTTCAAGACACCCTTCACTCTCGGAGCCGCTACGCCGGTCCCGCCTCCCTCGTCGCCACGCTCGGGCCATGCCGC
>DATDNV010000428.1:0-12308 GCA_036518075.1 Thermoanaerobaculia bacterium | reverse complement strand
AGCACGCGGCGCCGCTCGGCCTCCGAAAGGAGAGCCAGGTCTCCGACACTCTGATCCGGATCCTGAACGACGCTCGCAGCCAGCGTAACGAAGTGCGTCGCCATCGTCCTCACGGTTTCGACGTCGAATAGGTCGGTGCTGAAGGAAATGGTTCCCTCGAGGCCGTTTCCGGTCTCGCGGAAGGACAGCGCAAGATCGAACTTCGTTCGTCCTGGGTCGGCCCGGAGTGGCGTCACCGCGAGTCCGGGTAGGGACAGATCGGTGCGAGGGCCGCTCTGCAGGGCGAACAGCACTTGAAAGATCGGCGGATAGCTCGTCGTCCGCTCGGGCCGCAATTCCTCGATCAACTTTTCGAAGGGGATGTCCTGGTGCGCGTAGTCTTCGAGCGAGGTCTCACGCACCGTTCGGAGGAGCTGCCGGAACGACGGGTTTCCTGAAAGATCCGTGCGTAGCACGAGCGTGTTGATGAAGAACCCGATGAGGTCCTCGGCCTCTCTCGACGATCGGTTGGCGATCGGAGACCCGATGACCACATCCGAGGACCCCGAGTAGCGGGAGAGGAGAACCTGAAAGCACGCCAGAAGAGTCATGAACAACGTCGCACCCTCGCGCCGGCCAAGCTCCCGAAGTGCATCGGATAGCTCGAAGGGGACCGCGAAGTACACGCGAGATCCTCGGTAGCTGGGCCTCGGGGGCCGTGGGCGATCGGTCGGCAACTCGAGGACCGGAGGAGCGCCCTCCAGCCTCTGACGCCAGTATTTCAAACGGGACGTGAGGACCGCACCGCTCAGCCACTGACGTTGCCAGAACGCGAAATCGGCATACGCCAGTGCGAGCGGAGTGAGTTCGGGCGCTTTCCCGCTGCGGAACGATTCGTAGAAGAGCGCCAGCTCGCGAAAGAAAATCCCGAGCGACCAGCCGTCGCAAACGATGTGATGGATCGCCAAAAGAAAGACATGCTCCTCGGAGGAGAGGCGCAACAGAATCCCGCGAATCAAAGGTCCGCGCGACAGGTCAAACGGTCTCTCGGACTCTTCGCTGGCGATCCGTAAGACTTCTGCCTCGCGATCCCGGGCTGGAACGGCAGTGATATCGCGAGTCGCGAGGACGCTCGATTCTCTCTGCAGGATCTCCTGGCGGGGGACCCCGTCCGTGACAGGGAAGAAGGTGCGTAAAGAATCGTGCCGGTCGACGATCGCGTCGAGAGACCGTGCGAGGGCCTTCGCATCCAGGTGCCCCTCGATGCGAATGGCCTTGAACACGTTATAGAACGGATTGCCGGGCTCGAGCTGGGAAAGGAACCAGAGTCGTTCCTGCGGATAAGAGAGAGGAACGGGCCGCCCATGAGGCGCACGAGGCAGCGTTGCCTTTCCCGATTCGAGGTTCGCGCCGAATGCATCCACCCGCTGCGCCATGCTCTCGACGCTCGGAGACTCGAAGATGGCTCGGAGAGGGACGTCCACGCCGAAAACCTGCCGGATCCGAGTGACGGCCTGAGCGGCCAGGAGGGAGTGTCCTCCCCGATCAAAGAAACTCTCCTCGATCCCGATTCGATCTTCCTGGAGCAGCTCCGACCAGATGGCGAGCAGTCGCTCTTCCGTCTCCGTGCGAGGTTCATTCCGTCCTCCCGACGCCGTCGCCGCTGGCGGTTCCGGCAACGAGTGGCGGTCCACCTTCCCGTTGGCCAGACGCGGCAGCCTCTCCAGCTCGACGAACGCGGATGGAACCATGACCTCCGGAACCCTTCGCCGCAGGTAATCGCGGAGCTGCGCCACCGACGAATGCGCCGTTGGATCGAACGCGAGATAGGCGACGAGCCGGATCCCGGTGGTCAGCTCGCCTCGCGCCAGGACCGCCACCTCGCGTACCGCGGGGTGGCTCGCCAAGATCGCCTCGACCTCTCCCGGTTCGACCCGCACCCCTCGCACCTTGACCTGATCGTCGATCCGCCCCAGAAACTCCAGATTTCCATCGGACTTTCTTCGGACGAGATCCCCCGTCTTGTACATTCGCGCGCCGACCGGCTTTCGAAACGGGTCCGGAAGGAATCGCTCGTTGGTGGACTCCACTTTTCTCCAATAACCGCGCGCGACCCCGTCTCCGCCGACGAACAGCTCCCCTGCGACCCCGACCCGAACGGGGCGCATCTGATCGTTGAGCACATACGCCTTCGTGTTTGCGATCGGCCGGCCGATCGACACCTCCGTCCCGGGCCGAACCCGCGCGGCGGTCGCGTTGGCGGTCGATTCGGTCGGGCCATACAAATTCCAGACCTCGATCCTCGGCAGAGCCGCAAAAGTCGCCTCGACGAGCTCCGAGGACAGAAGCTCACCTCCGAGGAAGATCGCTTGGAGATCATCGAGCGGCGGCCCGAGAGGATTCCTCCGCAAGTCGCCGAGAAGCGCGGACCACAGGGCGGGGACGCAATTGAGAGCGACCGGTCCGCCGGCCGATAAGGCGCGGCGAAGCGAATCGGGGCGAGCCGCCGTCTCCGCAGAGACGATCCAGACGGGATCGCCTCGCAGAAGCGGAGCAAGAAGTTGCTTGAGGGATGCGTCGAACGACAGCTTACTCACGAGCGGCATCCGCAGTCGCTGCCCTGCAAGGAGGGAGTCGTTCACCCATGACAAATAGTTCACGACGCTGTGGTGCTCGACCGCGACGCCCTTCGGTTCGCCCGTCGAGCCGGATGTGTAAAGAATGTAGGCGAGCCGGCCGCCATCGCCCGGTAAGGCGAGGTTGGCCGCGTCGTCCTCCCCGTCTTCACCGGATCTTGGCTCGACTCGAAATCGTCGCAAATGGAGCCCCGACGCGATTTCCTCCGTATCGGCTCCAAACAGAACGAGCGCGCATCCGCTGTCTCTCGCGGCCAGCATCAGCCGCGCGCTGGGCCAGACCGGGTCGAGAGCGACCCACGCGCCGCCCGCTTTCCAGACGCCAATCAGCGCGACGAGCATCTCGACGGAAGGATCGAAACAGAGCCCGACCGGGACCTCGGGTCCGACTCCCTCTCGCCGGAGCTGCCGAGCGAGGATATTCGCCCGCGCATTCAGCTCGGCATAGGTCACGTGGACGCTGCCGAAAGAGACGGCGATCCGATCGGGACCAAGGGCGACCTGCTCTTCGAAGAGCTCGTGAGTGCATCGATCGGCGGAGTACGGGCGTCCCGTTTCGTTCCACGCCGCCTGCGCCCGTTCGGCATCCGCGGCCGCGGCCAGGGGAATATCTCCAATCGGGCAGTCGGGATCCGCTGCTGCCCTTTCGATCAGCGTGCAGAGGTCCTCCGCCATTCGGCGGATGGTCGAGGAATCGAAGAGGTCGGTGCTGTAGGTGAAACGCGCGGCGAGCCCTCTCTCCGTCTCCTCGAGCTCGAGCGCCAGATCCACCATCGCGATCCGGGAGGGCATGCTCTCGACCTCGACCTGGAGCTGAGAGGAGGAACCGGTTCGCCGAGGCACGTTTCGAAAGTTCGCCATGATCTGGAACAGAGGAGCATGGCGGAGCGAACGGATCGGCTGGAACTCTTCCACCACCTTCTCGAAGGGGACTTCCTGATTCGAAAATGCCTCCAGAGCGGCGCGGCGAACGCGCGTGAGAAGCTGGCGGAACGTCGGACGACCCGTGAGATCGGCCCGCAGGACCACCGTGTTGATGAAGCAGCCGATGAGCCCCTCAGTCTCGGATCGACTTCTGCCGGCGGTCGGAACCCCGACGAGAAAGTCCGCTCGGCCGCTATAGCTCGACAGAAGGGCCTCGAACGCCGCGACGGTTGCCATGAAGAGAGTCGCCCCTTCTCGGCGGGCGAACTCTTTGAGTTTCGCCGTCAGGTCCAGGCCGACCTCCAGGTTCTCCGAGGCACCTCGATAACTCATCCGCTCGGGTCGCGGCCGGTCGAACGGAAGATCGAAGAGCTCCGGCGCTCCCGAGAGGGTTTTCTGCCAGTAGTCGAGCTGCCGCCGCACGGCCGGGCCGTCGATCTGATTTCGCTGCCATTCCGCGAAATCGGAATACTGGATCGTCGGCTCGGGAAGTGGCGACGGGTCTCCGGCCGAGAATGCTTCGTAAAGCACTTCGATCTCGCGAAGAAAGACACTCATCGACCACGCGTCAAACACGATGTGATGGACGTTCCACAGCAGGAGGTGATCCTCGTCTCCGAGCCGGGTGAGGCGCGCCCGGAACAACGGTCCTTGCGAGAGTTCGAATGGACGGCCGTTCTCACGCTCCCATTCCTGAAGACGAGCCTCGCGATCGGCCGCTCCGAGACGGGAGACATCTTCGAACGGCAAGGGAAACGGCTGGCCCGGGAGCACGACCGAATGGGGCGCGTCCTCTCCTTGGACGAAGATCGTTCTCAAGACCTCGTGCCGGCGAACGATCTCCTCCAGAACACGCATCAAGACCGGGACGTCGAGCCTCCCGCGCATCCGGAGCCGCGAGGGCCGATGAAAGACCGGAGGCTCCGGCTCGAGCTGATCAAAGATCCACAGGCGTTGCTGAACAGAGGACAGCGGGCCAGGCCCGCTCCGCGCTCGACGCGGTATTCGCCCGCCCGCCGGACGCTGGGCCGGCGCGACGCGTTTCCGAGAAGGATCGCGGCGGTCAGCGCGTTGGTCGATCGACATAGGCGAGCAGCTCTGCGAACAGCCGTTGATCTCCCGATCGAAACCGCAACTTGCGAACCTCGACGTGAATCCGCGAGGTTCCGCCGGCCTTGGGAACCGAAACCTCGCGGACGACTTCGTCCCCGAGCGCCGACAGCCGGTCTGACGTCGGCGCGGACTGGATGTCGGAGATGAGCCGTGAAAGGCGCTCGTTGCGGGACGGGTCGACCGGGATTCGGGAGGAATCGGTGACGAGATCGCAGCGGAGCAGTCGGGTCTCCGCGCGATCCAGGGAAGAGAACATGCCGAATCCTCCCCCCCTCCACGGACTGAGAGACTCACTATGCGAGAGCGCGATCTGCCTGGCCGCGACGAGCACCAGCAACAACGGAATGCTGAACGATTCCAGGAGCTTCCGAATCGACGGGCGGTGAGTCATTGCCGTGTCCCTACACACAGAATGGCACCCCCTGGAAGTCGGTGAAACGCTTGCTCCAGGACACGTCCAAAAGGAATGTCGTAGAGCGGCAGAAGCACGAACACGGCGGCATAGAAGAGCCGCGCCGAGTGGGAGGTCGCCTGGGCGAAACCCATCGCAGCCAGCACCCAACCAAACGTCAGGACCGAAGCAATCGGGTAGGTCGTCAGCAAGAACAGCCCGAGCAGCGCATCTCGGAACCGCGCGACTCCTCCAGAGCCCGGCCACAGAAAAGCGGTGGCGACGGCCGACTCCATCACAACTGTCCAGACCGTCAAGAAGCGAGCCAGAGCCAGCGCACCGGCGGATCCGTGAAGCAATACGCTGGTCTCTCGGCTGTCGAAGCGCGCGAGTTCGGCAACTGCGTTTTTGTTCCACGCGAAGATTTCCGAACCCGCGCCGCCGACGAAGCGCGAAACTGCCTCGAACCGCCCGTCGGTCAGGAGAGTGAAGTCGAGGAAGGATCCATCGAGAAAGTCCGGCGAGTAAAACTTCCAGAAAACAGCAAACAGAAAGCAGAGTCCGATCAGCAGTCGGCAGTTCGTCGCCAGAGTCCGGTCTGGCTCGGCCGAGAGCAGGGAGACGCCGATCGCCAGGACGAAGTAGGTCATCAAATACTTGTGGTTGTAGATCAGCTGCCAGTTGCGAACGTGCGCGATGACGAGAACCGCCGCGGTGAGGAACCAAAACGAAGCCTGGCGCGTGAGCGGCCGGTAAATCAGACCGGCCAGAGCCAAGGACGTCACCGGGATCCGGAGATACCAGAAATCGTCGACGGCGAGGAGAAGGAGCAGAAGCGTCATAGCCGTAACGAGATCCATTCGCGATGTCTCTCCGGCGCATAGCTCGCCGAGACCTCGAATCTGTCCCGAAAGAGTGCGGCGCCGCCCTTTGGGGGCGAGAGGATCCGGCGAGGTCGCACGGCGACGCGACAAGCTCATGATGCGGTCGGACCCGGGCCGAGATGTCCACGGTCGACGCTTGCGGCGGGACTCGACAGGACCGCCGAAAGTCCGGCAATGGTCTTGGCCTCGAAGAACGTCAACGGCGAGATTTCGACGCCCAAAGCGTCGCCCAGGCGAGCGATGATCTGCGCGGCCAGGACGGAGTCCCCGCCCAGATTCACGAACTCGTCTTCGACGCCGATGCGGTCAACGTGCAGAACTTCGCGCCAGATCCGGGCGATCTCTTCTTCGAGGGGGGTTCGCGGCTCAACGTGAGGAGCATCCGACGGTCTTGCGGTCTCCGCTGTGATTCCCAGCCTTGCGGCCAGCCCGATGCGTTGAAGCTTCCCCGTCGGACCCTTCGGGATCTCGGGGAGAAATACGACGCGCCGCGGAACCTTGAAGCTCGCCACGCGGGCCGACGTAAACTCGCGCAGCTCTCGCTCCGTGGCCATCTGTCCGTCGCGCAGAACGATCGCGGCCGCGACATCCTCTCCCAACTGGGGGTCCGGAAATCCGAACGCCACAGCCTGGGCCACGGCGGGATGCGCGAGGAGGACCTCGTCGATTTCCCTCGGCGAAATCTTTTCTCCTCCCCGGTTGATGATCTCCTTGAGTCGCCCGGTCAGAAAGAGATAGCCATCTTCGTCGACGTAACCCTGATCCCCCGTCCGAAACCAACCGCGAACGAAAGCGCTGGCGTTCGCCGATGGATTGGCGACATAACCGGTCGTGACGTTCGGGCCTCGAATCACGACTTCGCCGCGTTGTCCGGACGCTGCTCGCCCGCCGTCCTCCCTGAGCACCGCCACTTCCGGGCCGGCCGGCAAGCCGACCGATCCGGGCTTACGCGGTCTCGGAGGCAGCGGATTGCTCGCCATCTGGTGGGACGCTTCGGTCATCCCGTACGCCTCGACGACGGGACAGTGAAACGTCTCCTCGAGTTGCCGAAAAACGATCGGAGGAAGCGCCGCGGAGGAAGACCGCACGAGACGCAGAGGGGCGGAGGCGATGAGGTCTCGGTGAGCATCGGCCCGCGCGAGAATCGACTGGTGGATCGTCGGGACCGCCGTGTACCAGGTCGGCCGAGTCTCCGCATACCACCCGAAGAACTCCGGGGCGAGGAATCCCGGGGTACAAACGACGCTTCCGCCGGCATGAAGGGACGAAAGCGTCGCTGCGATCAGACCATGGATGTGAAAGAGCGGCATCACGTTCAGGCAGCGATCGTGCGGCGACAAACGCAGAGTGCGCACGATGTGGTCGGCCGACGCGCAGAGATTCCTCTGAGTCAGCGGCACCAATTTCGGCCGCGACGTCGTGCCGGAAGTGTGGAGCAGAAGCGCGACGTCTTCCGGACCGGCTGCCGGAATCGGCTCGCTGGAGTCTCCGACCGATGCGAACCGAAATCTTCCGGCGACATCCGGAGAAGGAGCGAGCTCCAGCACCGAGATGCCGAGCTGCTCCGCCGCTTGTCGGGCTGGCGAATCGCTCCCGGCGGGGAGGAGCAGCGCTCGAGGCTTCAGGTCGGACAGGTAGAAGGCGAATTCCTCGAGACGATAACGCGGGTTCAGCGGAGCGCTGGCGACCACCGCAGAAACGCCGAGAAAAGCGCTCGCCATCTCGGGCCCATCCGGAAGACAAATCGCGACTCGATCCCCCGAACGCACGCCGGCAGCGGCCAGGGACCGTGAAACGACGTCCATTTGATCCGCCAGCTCCCGATAGGAGAGCCGTCGTTTCCGGCCGGCAGACAGAATCGCGGGAGCCGCGTCAGACCTCGACACTGCGTCGTGAATCAGAGCGCGCAGTGTCGTCACGGTCGACTCACTCACGACGGGATCCTCCGCAATGAGCCCAGCCTCGATCCACGGCCACGGCATCTGCGCAGGAAACAGGCGGCGTACGCGCTTCGACGGGCGGACGTTCCCCCGGGAGGTACCCGCTGCGGCTTTTCATTTGTCACGGTTAGAGGTGGCGAAGAATAGCAGATCAGCCGTCGCCGGAAAACGGGCGGAGCACCCGCGATTCCGTCAATCGATACGTGAACCGAATCGATTTCCCTTGGAGGATGCTTGTGTTTGCGCACGGGAGACGAGAGGACGCTTGAACGCTGGCATGGCGACGCCGAACCTCGCCGTCCGGGCGCCCCGTCGTCATCCTCCGGCGACATCCGCGATCGCATTGGCCTTCGAAACGTCGGTTGTGTCTTCGGGCGGGCGCGCGCGCGCGCATGCCTCGAGAGCCTGAGTGAGCTTCTCGGCAAGAATCGGAACTCGTGGCTCGTGGACGACCGACCCGTGGAACCCTGGAACGTCATACACGTCGACGCCGTCGCCGGAGACACGGGTCCAGCCGAGCTCGCGATCTTCACCAAAACCGGCGGGCTGTCTCGTCGCGCGAAAGAGCGTCACGCGACCAGGGTAAACGGCAGGAACGTAGCGCGATTTCGCCTCGCCCAGTCTGACTTCCAGCTGGCGCAACGAGCGCGGTAGTCCGAGGGATTTTCGAATTTTTTCTGTACGCCGACCGACAAATTTCAGGAACGTGTCGATCAGAACACTGCATTTCCATGCGATGTACGCAACTTTCTCCCGAAGCCCTTTGGCGCTGATGATGTTGCCGACATGGAGCGCGACGCGCTCGGAGAATCGAACCCAGCGAATTCGCGGCGAGCGTTCGTCGGGGCGCAGTCGAGGGTAATCCGGACCCCACGTGTCGAACATCGCGAGCATTCCGACCTGCTGCCCGTCGCGCACCAACTGCTGCGCCATTTCGAAGGCGATGAGGCCTCCGTAGGAAGCGCCTCCGATGTGGTATGGCCCCTCGGGCTGAAAATCGCGAATCTCTTTCAGGTACGCGGCCGCCATTTCCTCGAGCCGTTCGGAGCGAGCGCTGGTCCCATCCATCCCCTGCGCCTGCAGCCCATACACGGGCTGACCAGTCCCCAGGTGTCGCGCGAGATCCACGTAGAAAAGGACGTTGCCACCTCCCGCGTGGATGCAGTAGAGCGGCGGTTTTGACCCGAGCGGTTGAATGGGAACGAGGTAGCGAAACGGCGAAGACCATCCCTCCTCGCGGAGAATCTTCGCCAACCCTTCGATCGTGGGCGCCTGAAAAATCGTCGCGAGCGGCAGATCGCGACCGAAGACCTTTCGCAACCGCGCAAAGAGCCGCACCGCCAGAAGGGAGTGGCCTCCCAGATCGAAGAAATTGTCGGTGACTCCGACGGGCCGGACCTTCAGAACCTCCTCCCAGATCCTCACGAGTCGCGTTTCGAGCTCGTCGCGAGGAGGAGTGTGCGACTTCGCCGTCTCCGGGTGGGACGAACCGGGCTCCGGAAGGGCGCGTCGGTCGAGCTTGCCGGCGGGCGTCATCGGCAGGGATTCCAACGCGACGAAGGCAGAAGGAATCATGTAATCGGGCAGGGTGCGAGAGAGACCGTGGCGGAGGTCTGCTCCGCTTGGGCCCGGGCGACCGCGCGAGACGAAATAGGCGACGAGTCGCCTCTCCTGCGCCTCTCCGCGCGAGACGACCACCGCTTCGGCGACTCCGGTCAGGCGGCGCAGCGTCGCCTCGATCTCTCCGAGCTCGATCCGGTAACCGCGAATCTTGACCTGAGAATCCAGCCGGTCGAGGTATTCGATGTTTCCATCCTGACGGTACCGGACTCGGTCGCCCGTCTTGTAAACCTTCTCTGCAGAGGCAGGTCGAAACGGATCGGGGATGAACCTCTCCGCCGTCAAAGCCGCTCGATTGAGATATCCACGCGCGACGCCCTCTCCGCCGATGTGGAGCTCGCCGGGAACTCCGATCGGAACGGGCTGGTTCTTCGCGTCGAGAACGTACGTTCTCGCGTTGTCGACGGGCTTGCCGATCGGGAGCTCTCGTCCGCTGGAGGCGTCGGCCTGCCCCAGCTCGCAGAAGGTGCAAGCAATCGTCGCCTCCGTGGGACCGTAGCCGTTCCAGAGCCGGGGGCGTGCTCCCGGTGCGCGGAGCCACTCAGCGAGCCGCTCCGGCAGCGCCTTCTCTCCGCCGATGATGACCGCACGCAAGCATGAAGGAATCGAAAAGTTCTCCTGCGACACGGCCGACGCCAGCTCGTGCCAGTACGCCGTCGGGAGGTCGAGCACCGTGATGCCCCAGTCGGCGCAGGTGCGGAGGAAGACCGAAGGCGATTCGAGCATCCGATCGGTCCGCAGCCGAAGCGCCGCTCCGCGTGTGAGGCAGCCGTAGATCTCCTCCCCTGCGGTATCGAAGCTGATGGAGGCGAACTGAAGGACTCGGTCCCCGGGGCCAATCCCGAACTTCTTGCCACAGAACGTGGCGTAGTTGACGAGGGAACGGTGACGGATCTCGACCCCTTTCGGGATGCCGGTCGAACCGGACGTGTAGATCACGTAGGCCAGGTTGTCGGGTCCGGCCAGGTCCGCGGGATTCTGGTCGCTCTCACGCGAAATCGCCCGACGATCGGCGTCCAGTCGGACGAGCCGCGCCGTTGTCGCCGGCAAGACGTCCGAGACCTGGCCGTGTGTGAGAACGACGTCCGCGCCACAATCCTCGAGCATGAGTGCCAGGCGTTCGGCCGGATAGGCGGGGTCGAGTGGCACGTACGCGCCGCCGGACTTCAGGATTCCGAGAAGACCGACGATCATGTCCACGGAACGCTCCATGCAGATCGCGACCCGAGCGTCGGGACGAAGGCCCAAGCGGCGGAGATAGTGGGCGAGCCGGTTGGCCCGAGCGTTGAGGTCTCGATACGTCAGCCCTTCGGAGTCACCCTCGACCGCCACGGCTTCAGGAGTCTTCTCGACCTGGACCTCAAAGAGCGAATGCAAGCAGGATTGGCGCGGAATGGGCGCATCTGTCCGGTTCCAGTCGACGAGGATCTGGTGCCGCTCGGCGTCGCTGAGGATGGGAAGCTGCCAGATTCGTTCGTCGGGGTTTGCCGCGATTGCCTCGAGCAGACGCCGAAAGTGACCCGCCCACCGGACGATGGTCGGCGAATCGAACAGATCCGTGTTGAACGAGAAAAGACAGCCGAGCCCTTCTTTGCGTTCGGAGACATCGAGGCTCAAGTCGTAGTGTGAAACGGGTCGGCTGATCGACATCGGACACACGGTGAGCCCTGGAATCTGTCTCGGCTCCCGAGAGGCGTTCTGAAGCCCGAACATCACCTGAAACAGAGGTGTGTGACCGAGCGTTCTCTCGGGGCGCAGCTCCTCGACCAGCTTTTCAAAAGGCAGATCTTGCTGTCCGTAAGCGTCGAGCGCCACTCCGCGCACCCTTCGAAGCAGATCGCGGAACGTCGGGTTGCCGGACAGGTCGCCGCGCAGAACCAATGTGTTGACGAAGAAGCCGATCAACTCCTCCGTCTCCCCTTTGTTCCGGCCGGCGATCGGAGAGCCCACGAGGATGTCCTCTTCCTGGGTGAGGCGGCCGAGAAGCGCCTGGAAGGCCGCGAGAAGCGTCATGAAAAGAGTCGACGACTCCCGCCCGCTCAAGACGCGGAGCGAATCCGAAAGCTCCTTCGTAAGCGTCATCAGGTAACGCTCGCCTCGGGAGCTTTGGACTGGCGGCCGCGGGCGGTCCGTCGGGAGCTCGAGCAACCCGGCAGCGCCCCGAAGCTGATTCTTCCAGTAGGCGACCTGCTTCTCGAGCGCGTCGCCGGTCAGCCACCGCCGCTGCCACTCCGCATAGTCGGCGTACTGAATCGGAAGATCCGGCAGATTCGGAGGGACGCCGCCGTGAAACGCGGGGTAGAGGGTTGCCAGCTCCCGGAAGAAGATTTCCATCGACCACGCGTCGAAGACGATGTGGTGGAAGCTCAGTACCAGCGTGTGGGATCGATCGGAGGTCTGGAGGAGCCGCACCCGAATCAGAGGGCCCTTTTCGAGGTCGAATGGCCGGAGCGCTTCCTCGAGCGCCAACCGGCGGGCCTCCTCGGATCGGACCGCTTCCGGAACCGTTCGAAGATCCACGACCGGAATCGGCACCGTGAGAGCCGTCGCCGCCACCTGCATCGCCCGGCCTTCGGACACCGTGAACGTGGTTCGCAGGACCTCATGGCGCCGAACGATCTCGTTCACACTCGCGACGAGAGCGGCGAGATCGAGTTCTCCGTCGAGGACATACGCCGCCGAAATGTTGTACAGGGGCGAGCCGGGCTCCAGACGATCCAGGAACAACAGCCGCTCCTGCCCGAACGACGCCGGGAAGACGTAAACGTCTCCGCCGGATTCGGAGAGCGCGGGCAGTGAGGAGTCCGAAGAGCGAGACGTC
>DATDNV010000427.1:0-10493 GCA_036518075.1 Thermoanaerobaculia bacterium | reverse complement strand
GGAGCGGGGGTCGCCGGCGTAGGTTCGGCGGGGGTCACCCGGAAGAGTCGCGGCCTCCGCGGCGACGCGACGCGGGGGCGATTCCATAGAAGAAGCCCCGCGACTGCTGCCGCGAGGGCGCAGAGGAGGATCGCGGCGCCGCGCCGGGTCATGGAGACTGCGGGTGAGCGGGGATGGCGGCGCGCTGAGGAGCGGCGCGGTGCTTGGCGAAGAAGTTGGCTACGGCTTTGGCCACGGCGTCGGCGACATTTTCCTGGAAGGCGGCGTTGGAGAGTTTTTTCTCCTCGTCGGGATTCGAGATGAAGGCGGTCTCGACGAGAACCGCCGGCATCGTCGCTCCGACGAGCACGCGAAACGGAGCCTGTTTGATTCCGCGGTTTTGAGTTCCGGAAAGTGCATTGAGCTCATTCTGGATCGTCTCGGCCAGCTCGCTCGACTCCTTCAGGTGAGCGCTTTGCGCGAGATCCCAAAGGATGAAATCGAGATCGCGATTGGCGGCCGTGCCCGGCGCGGGGGACTCCGCGCCGGCCTGGTTTTCCTGGCTCGCGACCTCCTGGGCGAGCTTGTCGGACGCCTGGAGCGAAAGGTAGTAAGTCTCCGATCCGTGCGCTCCCGCCACTCGCGACGAGTTGGCGTGGATCGAAAGAAACAAGTCGGCCTTCTCGTGGTTGGCGATCGAAGTGCGGTCATCCAAAGAAATCGCGGAGTCGCCGTCGCGTGTCATCACGACCCGGCAGGAAAGAGCCTTGGGGAGGGCCGCCGCGAGCTTGTGCGCGATCTGCAGGGTGATGTCCTTTTCCTGAACGCCGCCATGTCCGATGGCTCCCGTCTCGCCCCCTCCGTGGCCCGCGTCGACCACGATCGTGATGCCCCCCGTGGGGGCCGAAGGAAGGGGCAGGGTTGCGGAGCCGGCGGGAGCGCGCCCGATCTCGACGACGACGCGCTCCGGCGAAGAGAGAGGGTAGGCGCGCGCCGCCAGCCCTTTCTCTTTGAACTCGATCGAAACCGTGTCGCCCGCGAAGCGCACGACGGAGACGAACGGGTCGTCATAACGCCGCTCCGCGAACGGGCCAGCGACCTTCTGCCCGGGCCAGCGCACCTGAAAGCCGGTGTCCGTCAGAGAGGGAACCGAGTTGGCGGCTCCGGACTGCTTGATGACGACCTGGGTGGACGGGTCGACGTGGACGACGGCGACCTCGAGCGAGAGCGGAGGCGTCGTCTCCGCCAGGTTCCAGACGCGGTGGGCCGGATCGTACGTTCCCGTCGCTCCGGCAAGAGGGAAGAGGATCTTTTCGAAAAAATCGAGGGGTGCGTAGAGCTCGCCCCCGACGGATCGCGCGGGCCGCGAGATCGCCATGATCTTCTGATCGACCGGGACCTGGAGGGTGCCCACCCCGAGATACAGCTGGTGCCCCTCGCCGGAGATCTTCAGGACGCTGGTCGCTGGATCGGTCGAGACGTCGAAGCCCATCGCGCGCGCGGCGTCGGCGATGCGAAAGTCGGCGTCGGCCGTCGCGATGGAATACGTATTGCCGCGCCAGAGAATCTTCGCGGGCTCGCTCGAGAACGCGCTCGCGGCAAAGTGAAGGAGAAGGAAGAATCCGAACACCACACGAGCCGCGGCGCGCAAGATCGAGAAATTGGTGGAGGCGGCGGGAGTTGAACCCGCGTCCGGAGGCGTCACAGGAAAGGCCACTCCATGCTCAGCCTCTTCTGAAGTTTCGTCTCATCGCCTCGAGAAGAGGCAAAACGGCGGCGAGACAACCCCGAATGGATTTCGCCGCTTCGTCCGGGGAACCGGAGCGGCTACACCCGCATTTGGCGTCGGCGTCCGAGGCGCGGCGGGTGCGCTCCTCATGACACCGTCACTGCGAGTTAATTACGCAGCGAGAGCGAGATTGCTGTTGTTGGCAGCTATCGTTTTCCACGTTTTGGCGAGGTCGTGGGCCTCGGCATGCGCCCTTTCGCGTGCTCGTCCCCGTCGAAGCCGTTTCGCCCCCACGGGGCTCGCTCATGGTGTTCAAAGATCGAAGAAGAATGTTAACACGCCGCGAACGCTCCTTGACAGGAGCCTGGCGAAGGAATGGAATCACCGCGTGCGCCGACAAGACCTGATCGTCGTCGTGACGTCCGTCGGGACGGAGGAGCAGGCACTCGACATCGCGCACGCGATCGTCCGCAGTCGCCACGCGGCCTGCGTCAATCTCATTCCGAATGTGCACTCGATTTATCGCTGGAAGGGACGCGTTTGCGACGACGGCGAGTACCTGCTCCTGATCAAGACTCGGGCGAGTCACTTCGAAGCGGTCCGCGAGACCATTCAGAAAGTGAACACCTACGAGCTTCCGGAAGTGCTGGCCTATCGTGTGGACGAATCGTCTCCGGCCTTCGCCCAATGGATCATCAAGATGACCGAGCGGCCCAAACGCCGCGTCCGGCTGCGCGAGGTGCCGCGCAAGCGGGCGGCAGCACGTTAGCCGGCAACCTGCCGAGAGCTTGGTCCCGGGTCCTTAGTCCTTCGTCCTCGCCCTTGGCTTGCTGTCGGCAAAGTGGGGTAGTAGGGACCGGTTCAGAACCACGGGCCGAGGATCACGTAAGAACCAGGAACCAGGGACTCACGCCGAAGCCGCGATGATCTCTTTTCTCACTCTCTTTCTGGGCCTGATCGCCGGCGAACACGCGGTCGAGGTTTCGGTCGCCGGCCCCGTGGCCGCCGTCGTCTTCGAGCTCGACGGCGCGCGCGTGGCCCGAGTCGAGGCGCCGCCCTGGAAGGCGGTCGTCGATTTCGGAAAGGAGCTCGCGCCCCACGAAGTGGTCGCCCGGGCCTACGACGAGGGCGGCCACGAGATGGGACAGGCGCGTCAGATGGTCAATCTGCCCCGCCAGCCCGCGGAGATCGAAGTGCTCGTCGAAAAGGACGCGCTGGGATCAGTGCGCCGGGCCACGCTCGCGCCCGATAGCCTCGTCGCATCGCGTCCCACGTCGGTGGCGGTCACCTTCGACGGGCACACCTTGCCGATGGCTCCCGGCGCGTTGAGCGTGGATCTGCCGGCTTACGACGTCGAGACGACGCATCTCCTGTCGGTCATCGCTCGGTTTCCCAGCTCGCTTCAGTCGCGCCGGGATCTCGTCGTCGGTGGCGCCGCCTCGGGAGAGGCCAGGAGCGCGCTGACCGCCTTGCCGGTGCGGCTCAAGTCGGCGGAGCCTCCCACGGTCGCGACGTTGTCCCATACTTTCGTCAAAGACGGCCAGCCTTTGGTTCCCGTCGCGGTTGAGCACGGGGCAGCGCAGCTCCTGATCGTTCGAGACCTCTCCGCCGACGAGGCGATTTCGCGGCTGGGCAGCGGGGCGAAGACCCTGTTTGACGCGGCTCGACTCGGAACTTCCCCGATCTACGACCCGGAGGCGATGCGGCAGCAGATGCGGCTGGATGACGAAGACCGAATCCGCTTCATCTGGCCGAGAGCCGCCGTCTCCGCCGCCAAGACGCCGACCGAGCTCTTTGAGAACTCCCACGACTTTTCACCCAAAGACGGGGGGCTGCACTGGCTGCTGACTCGGGTCTATCACCCGGCCAAGGGCGAGTCGAATCTGCGTTTTGCCGACGCGGTCGCGGTCGCGGGCCTCCAGGCCTTTCAGAGCTACAACCGGCGCGCCGTGCTTCTCGTCATCGGCGCCAAGAGCAAAGACACGAGCCTCTACGATCCGGCGACGGTGATCGGCTATCTCCAGCGAATCAACGTTCCGCTCTATGTCTGGTCCCTGGTGGAGCCGTCCAAGCGCGGGTCCGGCGGATGGTCGAACGTCGCGGATGTCTCGAGCGCGGCCAAGATGCGGCCCGCCTTCGATCGCCTGAAAGAAGATCTCGATTCGCAGTGGATCGTATGGTTTTCCGGCGAGTATCGGCCGGCGGCCATCACCGTCGCACCGGGAGCGAGCGACGTCGAGATCGTGAGGTAGCAAACTAGTGACAAGTGACGAGTGACAAGTGACGAGTCAAGACGGGTGATCCGTCGCTTTTTGCTCCACGCTCCTCGCTACTTGCTTCTTCCAAACACCTGCACCCACAGGATCTGGTGTCCGCGTTTGTTCTCGCCGATCGCCAGGCCCGATCCGAGATCCGAGAAGACCTGGCTCAGGATGTGTTCGCGATGGACCGGACTCGCCATCCAGCCTGCGACGACCTGATCGAACGAGTCCTGTCCCTCGGCCAGGTTCTCGCCGGAGTAATGCGGGCGGTAGCCGGCCAGCTTGCTGCGCTCGAGGACGGTGTTTCCCTCGGGGCTGTTGTGTCCGAAATAGGAGCGCGCGAGCATGTCCTCCGCGTGCGCCTGCGCCGCGGCGTCGAGCTTGGGATTCGGACTCAGCGGTGCGAGATGGATACGGGCCCGCTCCCGGTTGACTCGCTCGAGCAGCTCGCGGCGAACGCGGGACAGGTCTCCGAGCTCCTTTCGCTTGGCAGTGAGGTAGTCGGGCCACGAGAGGCCGAAAAGAAACACGTAGAGAGGCGGAAGGTCTCCGCGCAGCACGAAACCGATTCCGAGATCGCGCAGGGGCGCCCGGGCGACCTCGCGGGCGAGAGCTCCCTCGCCGTGTAGAAAGGTCGCGAGAAACATCGGGACGTCGCCTTCCGCTTCGATGAAGATCTCCGAGAGAAGGAGCGCGTCATAGCCGGCTCGCTCGGCCGCGGTCGCCGCTTCCGCCAGCTTGGCATCGTGCGGATTTCGGCCCGATCGGGAAAGCTCCTCCGCGCGCGCCTGAGCCGTACGGCAGAGGATCGGCGAAAGAACGAGCGGCTTGCCGCCCGGGCGAACATCGTTGATGCCGGCAAGCAGCTGGGTCCGGAGCGGGTCGAGCGAATCGGGAGGAGCGCCGGCAGCGAGACCCAGAGCCGCAACGCACAAGGCCGCGAGGAGCGAGCGACGGACGGATCTCGAGTCAAGAGAGGCCGGCGGCGATTTCTCGAGGCGTTGTTTCCTCTCAGAGCCTCTAGCGCCGGTCCCGCCGTCCTCGTAGCCTCGCTCGGGCCATGCCGCGAGTACGACCCACCGGACCCTCGCTTGTCGTTCGGTCGCAGCCTTGCCGGGGTCTAAGGCTTCACTGGCCCATGCTCCCTCACTCACGGCTCCTCCGGATGGCGGTCCCGTCGCCGATGCAGAAAGCAGTCCTAAGCTATGCCGAGAGGGCCGCAGGGGTGACGCCAGACAAAACCTAGCGGCTTGCCGTCGCGGGTTCCCGAATCGCGGCCAGCGCTCGGTCGAGGTCGGAGATCAGGTCTTCAACATCCTCGATTCCAACCGAGATCCGCACGAGACCGGGAGTCACTCCCAGCCGGTTTCGCTCATCCTCGGGGATCGACGCATGCGTCATCGTGGCCGGATGAGAGATCAGCGTCTCGACGCCCCCGAGGCTCTCGCCGAGCGAGCACAGACGAACCTCCGCCAGCATGGCGCGAGCCGCATCGAGCGACCCCAGGTCGAACGAGATGAGCGCGCCGAAGCCGCGCATCTGCTTCTTCGCGAGCTCGTGCTGCGGATGGTCGGGCAAGCCTGGATAGAAGGTCTTCCGAACCTTCGGGTGGGAGGCGAGAAAGCGGGCGATCTCCCGGCCATTGGCTTCGTGCCTCTCCATGCGGACAGGCAGCGTCTTGATCCCGCGCAGGACGAGCCAAGAGTCCATGGGTGAAAGAATCGCGCCCGAGCTGTTCTGAACGAAGCCGAGCCCGTCTGCCAGCTCGAGGCTCTTCGCGACGTCGATTCCGCCCACCGAATCGGAGTGGCCGTTCAAGAACTTGGTCGTCGAATGGACGACGAGGTCGGCGCCCAGGGCGAGCGGCCGCTGCAGATAGGGCGAGGCGAACGTGTTGTCGACGACGACGAGCGCGCCGCGTTCGTGGGCCAGGGCTGACAGGCGCGCGATGTCGCAAAGAGCCATCGTCGGGTTGGTCGGCGACTCCAGATGGAGCAGACGGGTGTTGCCCCGAAACGCGCGCTGCACCTCCTCCTCACGAGACGTATCGACGAAGGAGAAATCGACGCCGTAGCGCGCCTGGATCTTCGTGTAGTAGCGGTACGTGCCGCCGTAGGTCATGTTCGAGCAGACGACGTGTTCTCCCGCCTTGACGAACGTCGAGACTGCGGTGATCGCCGCCATACCCGACGCGAAAGCCCGAGCGCCGGCGCCGCCTTCGAGGACCGTGAGGTTCTCTTCCAGAGCGCGACGCGTCGGGTTCTGCGTGCGCGCGTACTCGTAGCCTTTGTTTTTTCCCAGAGCCTCCTGGACGTAGGTGGAAGTCTGGTAGATCGGGACGGCCACCGCGCCCGTCGCCGAGTCCGGCTCGTTGCCCGCATGGATGCAGTCGGTCGAAAAGCCCATGATTACCTCGATTCAAAATTCAACATTCCAAATTCAAAATCTGTTTTGCTTTCGATCTTGAATCTTGAATTTGGAATCTTGAATTACATCTGAAGGATTCCCTGCCCCGGATATCTTTCCGCTCCGTCTGGAAAAATCGTGACGATGGTCCGTCCCTGGCCCAGCCGCCGTGCGACCTGGAGCGCCGCTGCTGCCGCGACTCCGGACGATCCGCCGGCGAGAAGTCCTTCCTCCCGCGCGAGCGTCCGGCAGGTTTCGAACGCCGTGGCATCGTCGATCGTGATCACGCGATCGATCTCGCCGCGGTCGAGAATCTCCGGGTAGAAGGAGAGCCCGATCCCTTCCACGTCGTGGTGGCCTCGCTCACCGCCTCCGAGAATCGATCCCTGCGGCTCGGCGGCGACCCGTTCGAGTCGCGGAATCCGTTCCCGAAGAAACATGCTGACTCCCATGAACGTTCCGGTTGTTCCGACGCCCGCGACGAACGCGTCGATTCCCTCTCCCAGCTCGGCGTAGATCTCCGGACCGGTGGTGTCGTAGTGAGCGCGAGGATTGGCGGGATTGGCGAACTGGTTGGGGAGGTAAGCGCCGGGAGTGTCTCGAGCGATTTGCTTGGCGCGCTCGATCGCCCCGCTCATCAGCTTGTCTGCAGGAGTCCGGACGAGCTCGGCGCCAAACGCGGCCATTAGCCGCGCCTTGACCTGGCCGTAGCCTTCGGGCATGACGATGACGCAGCGGTAGCCCCGCACCGCGGCCAGCATCGCCAGAGCGACGCCGGTGTTTCCCGACGTTGGTTCCACGATCGTGCCGGCCGGGCGAAGCAGTCCTCGCCGCTCGGCGTCGTCGACCATCGCCTTCGCGATTCGGTCCTTGACGCTGCCACCCGGGTTGAACCATTCGAGCTTGGCGTAGATGCGTGCGCCTCCTCGCGCAAAGCGCGGGAGCTCGACGAGGGGCGTGTGGCCGATGGTGTCTGCGAGCAGGTGGGCCGGGGCCGCGATGACGGGTGAGGACGACATGCGCTCGACTTAATTTCCGTCAAGACGATAACAAAAAAGCCCCGGCAGCGCCGGGGCTTTGAAGGTCTCGAAACGGACGGATTAGTAGGCCTGCTGTGCCCGACGCGCCGAGTAGCACTCGCGGCAATAAACCGGCTTGCCGTTGGTCGGGTTGAAAGGAACCTGAGTCTGCTTGCCGCAGCCGTCGCAGGTGACGTCATAGAACGTCCGCTCGCGGCCTTCGCCGGAAGCCGCCTTGCGCTTGTCGCGGCAGGGTTTGCATCGCTTGGGCTCATTGGTGAATCCCTTGCGTGCGTAAAACTCCTGATCGTCCGCTGAAAAAAGGAACGTGCCTCCGCAGTCGACGCAGGTGAGGTTCTTGTCCGTGTATTGCTGCATCATGGAACTTACCGATCTCCTGGGTATTACCCTTCCGGGATTTCTTGGATCCCGTCAAAAAAGTTGCGATACGCAGAAAACGAAACACGGCGAGCCGCCAACGGGCGACGCGCCGAAGATTCTCTCTAGGACCGACCCCCTTTCAGAAGCACGCACGTCTCCCCGCGAAAACGTACGGATGGGGGGAGGACAAACATAAGGTGGCGATCAGATGTGCGGGGTCTTGTAAAAGCTGCGGGACGGTAGCACGGCATTCCGCCGGGTTGCAAGGGGCAATTTTTTACGTCGGAGCCGACTCAGGCGAATCCTGGATCCGGCTGCCGGTTCCCTGGCCTCTGGTACAGGTCTCGTTCTCTCGACAAAGGACTTAGGACAAAGGACTAAGAGCTCAAGTCCGAGGGCGATGGCGAAGACAGAAGACAGATGCTCCTGGCGTTCAGAACTTTGGACTCAGGACTTCTGACTTCGCCCGATCACTCCTTCGATCGGCGACGACGCGGTGGCATATCGCTTCCGGGGGATGCGTCCTGCCAGATAAGCGTCTCGTCCGGCGCGCACCGCATCTCGCATGGCCCGGGCCATTCGAACCGGATCGGCCGCGCCGGCGATTCCCGTGTTCATGAGGACACCGGCCGCTCCGAGCTCCATCGCCACGCAGGCATCCGACGCCGTACCGACTCCCGCGTCGACGATGACCGGCACTTTGGCGCGCTCGAGAATGATCGAGATGTTGTTGGGATTCTGAATCCCGAGGCCGGAGCCGATCGGAGCGCCGAGCGGCATGACCGCCGCCGCTCCCGCGTCCTCGAGCTTGCGGGCCATGATCGGGTCGTCGGACGTGTAGGGAAAAACGACGAACCCCTCCGCGACGAGCGTGCGCGTCGCCGCGAGAAGCTGCTCGTTGTCCGGCCAGAGCGTCTGCTCGTCACCAAGAACCTCGAGCTTGACCCATGCGGACAGGCCCACCTCGCGGCCCAGCCGCGCGGCGCGCACGGCATCTTCGGCGGTATAACACCCCGCGGTATTGGGCAGAAGCGTCATGCCCCGCGGGACGTAGTCGAGCAGAGATTCCTTGGTGCGATCGGTCAGGTTCACGCGGCGGACCGCGACCGTCACGATCTCGGCCTCCGATGCTTCGAGGGCGGAGCGCATCTGCGCAAACGTCGCGTACTTGCCCGTGCCCACGATCAGGCGTGAGCGGAACTGCTTGCCGCCGAAGACGAAGGCGTCCTCGAGCGCCGCCGGAGTTTCGATTTCGTGCGTCTCGGTCGTCATTGCTCGAGCAGTAAAACGTTGTCGATCAAGCGGGTCTTCCCGAGCCGGATCGCCGCGGCGAGCGCCGTCGTCGGGCCGATCGCCGCGGGCCGCTTCATCGTTTCCGGTTCCACCACGTCGACGTAGTCTATCGAGAATCCGGCGTCGGCGAGAGCGTCTCGCGTCATCCTCTCGATGGCGGAAGGATCGCGCTCGCCGGCGCGCGCTTGCGCTTGCGCGGTAAAGAGCGTCTTGGGGAAGAGGGCCGCCCGTTTCCTCTGATCCACCGTGAGATAGGCGTTCCGCGACGAGAGGGCGAGGCCGTCGGACTCTCTCACCGTCTCGCCAACGATGAGCCGAATGGGGAAGTCGAGGTCGCGCACCATCCGCCGAATCACGGCGACCTGTTGAAGATCCTTGCGTCCGAGACAGACGACGTCGGGTGCGACCTGAAGAAAGAGCTTGGCGACGACCGTGGCGACGCCTCGGAAATGGCCGGGCCTCGCCGCGCCCTCTCCACCTTCCGAGACCATGTTGACGTCGACGTGGGTCGAGAAATCGTTCGGATAGAACCGCCCGACGGCCGGAAGATAGAGAATGTTCGCGGCCTCGGCTTCCAGCATCTTGGCATCTTGCTCGTACCGTCGCGGGTAGCGTTCGAAGTCCTCTCCCGGCGCGAACTGGAGAGGGTTGACGAAGATCGAGACGACGACGAATTGGGACTCGCGCCGGGCCAGGCGCAAAAGCGAGAGGTGACCCTCGTGGAGCGCTCCCATCGTCGGGACGAAACCGATCGTGCGGCCGGCGGTGCGGGCCTCGCGGATGATTTCCCTCAATGCCGAGAGATCTCCAACGGTAATCATGGGATGAGCTTTCAGCGAACAGCGTTCAGCTTACAGCCGGAAGAGCACGGCATTCTCGGTAGGTCGCGGCTCTCTCATGTGAGAACGGAAAGGGAACGCCGATGCTCGAACGTCGCCTCAGGTTGAGAGCTGTGAGCTGAAAGCTGTCAGCTAATACACGCGCCGCAGTGCGGGAGCGGGCGCCTCGCTGAACGACTCCTGTTCATTCGGAAAAGATCCTTCCCGGACATCCTGGGTGAAGTGACGCGCGGCTTCGAGGATCGTGCTCGAAAGGTCTGCGTACCGGCGCACGAACTTCGGCTGGAATTTCGGGTTCAACCCCATGACGTCGTGGAACACGAGCACCTGGCCGTCGCAGGACGCGCCGGCGCCGATGCCGATCGTCGGAACAGGAATCGCCTGAGTGATCTCGGCGGCCAGCGCCTGAGGCACACACTCGAGCACGATGGCAAAGCATCCCGCCTGGGAGAGCGCGACCGCGTCCTCGAGAATCTCTCTCGCGGCGCCGGCGTGCCGGCCTTGAACCTTGAAGCCGCCGAACTTGTGAAAGGACTGAGGAGTCAGACCCACGTGACCCATGACCGGTATGTCCGCCGAGAGAACC
>DATDNV010000426.1:0-4064 GCA_036518075.1 Thermoanaerobaculia bacterium | reverse complement strand
ACCGTCTGAGCCGGAATCGAGAAGAACCCGTTCGGCTCGGCCGTCAGGCTCAGGGTCGAAAGGAGACCGGGGCCATTCAACTCACCGCGAACCGACACGCTTGGCGGTAGATGAACTCCCGGCGCGAGAGGGAGACGGGTGTCGATCCGCGTCGGCACGCCGATAGGAACGGTCTGCGCTTCGGGCGAGACGTCGAGTCCCGTGCCGATGATCTGGAGCTGGCCGTTGCCGAGGGCGCCTTGGGCCGCGAGATCCGCGGCCGCAACGAGCAAGGCGAGGGCTAGTACGCCGTTTGGTACGGCGCGGTTCGCGGCGCTTCCGGCGCCCACCGCCCGACCGACTCCCTTTTTCACCGAGAGCTCCGAGAGACCGTCCCACCGCAGCCCGGGACGGGCGCCCACAGCTCTCGAATGTCAGGGGAAGTTACCGGGCGGAGCCTATCGCCGCCCCCCAAACCCGGTCAACTCGCAGGGACTCCTTCCCTTACCTGGTATTGTCGCGAGCCGCCGTTTCGTTACTCTGGCTGCAAACCCTCGATGCTGCAGCGTTTTGCGAATCGAGCCGTGGTCGAGAACTCGACACCGGCGAGAACCGCAGTTCGGCCCTTATGCCAGACCGGATATAGCACCGGGCTCCGTCCGCGCGGCGACAGCGTCTCTCCCGGGCGGCGGCGGACAGGCCACTCCGGCTCGTCCGAGTCGCGTAGACTGCCGACCTTCGATGTCCGTAACCAATCCGGCGCGGACGAGCAGCGCTCGCGTCTCGGTCCTGGTGGTCGTCCTTTCTCTCCTCATCCTGATTCGGGCGGGGCGGCTGATCCTCATGTATGTGAACCGGCTGGGGATCGCGCTCGGCTCCGGCCGTGCGGGAGGCGCGCTCGCCGCTCTCGTCTTCGTCTTCCTCCTCGTCTTCCTGGGAATCGCCAAGGCGCCGCGGATCACGGCGGCGGCGATCGGACTCCTTTCCTTGTTCTTGATCGTGCGCTCGGGCAATGCCGCCGCCTTCGCCGTCACGGCCGGCCTCGTCGGCCTGACTCTTCTCGCCGGCGACGCCGTCGCCCGTCTCATCCGAGGAAAGGAAACGGAAGGCGGCGAGCTCCCGATCCTGATCGCGGCGGGAAGCGTGGCGATCGGGACTGTGCTCCTCGTGCTCGGCGAGGCTCACCTAATCAACCGCCTCTCTCTCCTGATCATCGCCGCCGCGCTCGTCGGCGTGCGAAGGGGGCGCATCGGCGAGCTCGCCCGCCAGGTCGCTGACGGAGCTCGTGCGCTGACGTCCGGCACGCCGCGACCGATCGAGGCTCTCTGGATCACGATCGTCGTCGCCGTGCTCTTCCTCGGTTTTCTCGGCGCATTGCGTCCCGACCTGTCGTGGGACGCGCTCTCGTACCACCTTCCACAAATCCGGGACTTTGCCTTGAAGGGCCGCGTCGAGCCGCTCCCGAATCTCTACCCGGTGACTTACCTGTGGCACACCTACGACACCTACCTGGGTCTCGGGTATCTCGCCGGCGGCGATCGAGCCGTTCGCCTGCTTCATCTCGCGATCGGGCTCACCGCGTTTGGAGCGACGGCGCTCCTTGTGAAGCGTCTGGGCGGCGCAGGATCGGCCATCCCCCTCGCTCTGCTCGCGGTCGCGACGTGCCCAAGCGCCAGCGTGCAGTTGATGGAAACCTACGTGGACCTCGCGGCGGCGCTCTTTCTGGCGGCAGCCGCAGCAGAGCTCGCTGCCTGCCGGCGCGAACCGCGCCGCGCGCTGCTCGCGGGCTTTCTCTTCGGCGGAGCGGCGGCGGCGAAATTCTTCAGCCTGCTCGGCACGGTCGGGTTGGCGGCGCTCGCCCTCCGCCGGCAACTCTCATTGAGGACTGCGGCCGCTGTTCTGCTGTTTGCGGCGATTCCGGTCATTCCGTGGCTCGCCTGGAACCAGAAGCATCTGGGATTTTTTCTCGCGCCGTACGCGGATCCCGGCAAGGCTCACCGCCACGAGGCTTCGTCACCGAACTACGGACCTCGGCCGGATCCGCGCCGGACGCCGCCGGAGCGTCCTCTCGAGATCGCGCGGCTCTTCGTCATCCCCTTCGACCTCGCCTTTCACGTGTCGCGGTTCGGCAAGTCGGATGGATTCACGGGACTTCTCGGTCTCCTGATGGTCGTCGGAGCCTGGGGCTGGAACCGGAAGGTGTTCGTTCTCTTCTGTGCCGCCGCCGCGTTCGCGGTCGTCCCCTGGTACTTCGCCTCGAATGTGGGATCGATCGCTTATTCGAACCGCTACCTGGTGCCGGTCTTTCCGCTCTTCGCTGCCTTCACCGCCGTCGGCCTCGCTCGATTGACCGACGACTTCCGAGGACGCACGGGAGGCACGGCCGCGATTTCCGCCGCGGCGGTCGCCGTCGCGCTGCCGCTGCCGTTTCTGACCGGGCCCACCGACCTGCGAATCGCCTGGAAGGGCGTCTCTCCCGAGGTCGTGCTCCAGAGTCTTCCGGACTACACGCTCTGGAAGCAGGTCCGCCGCGACGATCGGGTTCTCTTTCTCGGCGAGCACGACCGCTATCACTGCCCTGCTCGCTTCGTCGTCAACGACGTGATCCTCCATCAGGCCAGAGACGTCGATCCTTCGCGATGGGCCTCGGAGTGGCGGCCGCTGGGAATCAACGTCATCCTGTTTCGATCCGACTGGCGCGACGCCCAGGACCTCTTCGATTCTCTCGGCGACTGCCTGCAGCCGGCTGCCAGCCGATCCGTCGCCCGGCTCTATCGCGTGGATCCCCGGCGAACCGACTGCGCGCCGTCCTCGGGGTCCTCGCCGGCGCCGAACGAGAGTTCGCTTCCGAACTCCGAGGCCCCAGGCGAGGAGGACAAGCCGACGCGGTGAGTGAGGTGTCAATTGTCAGGACGTCGTACCTGGTCGGAGCCCTTGGCGTCGGTCCCGCCTCCCTCGTCGCCACGCTCGGGCCATGCCGTGAGAGTGACTACCGGGCCCTCGCTTGTCGTTCGGTCGCAGTCTTGACGGGCTCACGGTTTCTTTGGGCCATGCTGCCTCACTCACGGCTTCTCCGGGAGGCGGTCCCGTCGCCAGCGGTCAGCAGAAATAAACCCTGCTGAGAGGGCCGTAGGGGTGACACCGGACAGAGATCTCGCGCGCGTACGGAGGGAGACGCCTGAACCGGCCCGCCGCGCGGGCCAATTAACTCTTCTAACGGAACCGCGCTTGAGACCGGCTCAGGTCTCGTTTAGAAAATTTTCGGCCGCCTGGTCGCGGCACCGAGTGCTCGTCAGAGCGCGACGCACCGAGTGCGCAGCGCGACAAGCCGCGGGTTCCACCCGCGTCTCACCGGCGGGTTCGCCCGCCGCTCACCGACCGCCGCGGCCCGTTCGCGCGCGAGATGTCCGGCGGCAGGACTCCAAAGGCCCGGGGCACTGGGAACAACGTCCTTGGAGTCAACTACCGCGACACCACGAGAACCGTGAACGAGCCCGGAACGATGCTCGGACGCGGGCGTGGATTCTCCGCGGTGGGGGACGGCGGCGGACCGAACTGGGCCGTCACGAGAAAGATCGCATGCGTCTTCTCGTCGATCGCCATGGTGCGCGCTCCCCTCTGCGTCGAAACGGTCTGCGCCACCGAGTACTTGTCCGCGCCGTCCGACCGCGCCACCGTCAGAGTCCCGTCGCCGCAGGAGGCGAACGCGAAGCCCAGATCGGTGTCGAACCCGTTCGCGTCCACTCCTTCGCCGATCGGCACGGTCGCGACGACCTTTCCGCTGGCGGTGTCGACCACGGCCATGAGCTTGTTGTGGCATCCGACGAACAGCCGCTGATGGGCTCGATCGATTGCCATTCCCGACGGCTCCTCGCATGGAGCGAGAGGCCACGTCTTCTCGACCACGAGCTTCTGGGCGTCGATGACCGCCAGCGAGCTCTTGTCCTCGATGTTGACGAAGACGCGGCCCTGGCCGTCGCTGGCCGCAAACTCCGGCTTGCCGGCCAGGCCGATGGTCCCCGCGACTTCGCCCGTCTTCGCGTCGATCGCCGTGGCGTTGCTCGTGCGCCCGTTGAATGTGAAAA
>DATDNV010000425.1:0-4629 GCA_036518075.1 Thermoanaerobaculia bacterium | reverse complement strand
CCCGGAGTCTCCGTCGCCGTCGGCGTATCGGTCATAGTGGGTGTGGGCGTCGGCGTGTCGGTATTGCTGGGAGTGAAAGTTGGGGTCGCGGTGACGGTCGGAACGCCCGCCGAGACCTCCTGGACTCCCGGGAATTCCCGCCCTCCAGCGATCAGCAGAGCGAAGGCGACGAGCACGATTCGAACAGCGAGCCGGCGCCTCGCGGCGCGCCCACCGAGCAGCGTCAGGGTGGCGAGGAGCAAGGAGCGCCCTCGTCCGTCACGGGCGACCCTTTCTTCTCGCCGCCAGGCGAGAGATTTCATGCGATGAATCTAGGGTACGCGTCTCCGCCGCCGGAGGCAAGACTTCCGGCCGCGTTCGCGAAGATTTCGGGAAGATCAGGAGGACGGCCGGAACGGAACGGTTCGAGCGCGCCGATGCGCCGGAGGGGCGACCGTGAGGCGCCCGATCTTCGAGATCGAGAACTCGGTGAACCAGATGTTGCGGTCGGGCCCCGCTGCGATTCCGAATACGCCGCTCCGCAGAGTGGGAACCGCAAACTCCGTGATCTGTCCTTCCGGCGTGATCCGCGCGATCCGGTTCGCGTTCATCTCGGTGAACCACAAATTTCCGTCCGGTCCGGTCGCGATCTGGGAGGCGCCGCTGTTCAGCGTCGGAATGGGAAACTCGGTCACGGTGCCCGCGACGTTCATGCGCCCGATTGCGTTTGCCGTGAACTCGGTGAACCAGAGGTACCCGTCGGGGCCATTGGCGATTCCGAGAGGTCCGGTTCCCTTGGCGAGCGGAAACTCGATCATGGCCCCCCGCGGATCGATGCAACCGATGCGATCGGCGGCATTCTCGGTAAACCAGATGTTCAGATCCGGGCCAACGGTGAGGAACCGCGGCGAGCTCGAGAGAGTCGGAACGTTGAAGAGCGTCACCGCGCCCGTCGTCGTGATCCGGCCGATCCGATTGTAGTACTCCGTAAACCAGAGATTACCGTCGGCGCCCGCGGCGATCTCGACAGGCTCGCTCTTCCCCGCCGAAATCGGAAACTCCCTGATCGCTCCGGACGGCGTGATGCGGCCGATCTTCCCGACGAGCTCGGTGAACCAAAGATTCCCGTCGGACCCCAGGGCGATGCCGCGCGGAAAGCTGCCCGAGAAGGGAAGCGAAAACTCGGTTATCTCCCCCGATGGAGAGATGCGGCCGATCCTGTTTCCATACTCCTCTTCGGTGAACCACAGATTTCCGTCCGGACCTGCGACGATGTCCGAAGGTCCGCTTCCGGTGTGAGGAAGAGCAAATTCGTCGATCGTCGGCGCCGACGCGGCGGCCGCTCCGAAAGTTCCGAGCGCAACGAGCAGGAGAAGGGAGACCCCGATGCCACGAGCACGCCGCCGGCGTCCGCGGTTGTCTTTCACGCCATCAGGCTAACCCACGTCTCGGCGGACAGTCGCGTTTGCCCTCATTCCCGAGAGGCGGAGCTTGCCCTTCTTTCTCGCGCGCTCCTTCATGAGAAGAAAAATCACCGGCGTAACCAGGAGCACGTGAATGGTCGAAGTGACCATGCCGCCCACGATCGGCGTCGCAATGGGGCGCATGACTTCGGAGCCGGCGCCTGTTGACCAGAATATGGGTATCAGCGACAGGGTCGCTGCAGCGACGGTCATCAATTTCGGCCGGAGGCGCAGGACCGATCCCTCGCGCGTGGCCTCGACGATGTCGTCGCGCGTGACCGCCCCTCGGCTGAGCCTCCTGTCCAGAGCCTCGTGGAGGTAGATCACCATGATGACGCCCGTTTCGACCGCCACTCCATAGAGGGCGATGTAGCCGATCCAGACCGCGACGGAGAAGTTGTAGCCCAGGAGCCACTGAAGGACGACCCCACCGGTCATGGCATAGACGACGGACAGCATCACGATCGAAGCCTCAGAGGCGGAGCGAAACGTTGTCGTCAAGAGAAAGAAGATCACGGCGAAGACGATCGGCAGAACGACCTGCAGGGTCTTGCGAGCGTGTACCTGAAACTCGTACTGCCCGGTCCAATCGATCGTGATGCCGGGCGGCAACTTCACTCGCGAGGACACCCGCTGTTGCGCGGCGCGGACGAAGCCAGCCAGGTCGGACGTGTCGGTGTCGACGTAGACGATTCCCGAGAGACGGCCGTTCTCGTCGCGATACATCGGCGGGCCCGTCGTGACGCGGATCTGGGCGAGCTGGCCGAGGGGAACCTGCACGCCGCCGGGAGTCATCACGAGAATTCGCCGCAATGACTCGATGTCGCTGCGGTAGTCGCGCGGATAGCGAACGAGGACCGAGAAGCGGCGGCGTCCTTCGACCGTCGTCGTAGCCATTTTGCCGCCGGTCGCCGCCTCGAGCGTGTTTTGAATCTGCATGACCGACAGGCCATAGCGCGCCGCCGCGTCGCGGTCGACGACGAAGTCGAGATACGTTCCGCCGGTGGTGCGCTCGGCGTAGACGCTGCGCGCCCCCGGCAGGTCCTTCAAGGCGTTCTCGACGTCGAGGCTGACCTTTTCGATCGCCGGATAGTCCGCGCCGTAGACCTTGACGCCGGCTTTCGTTCGCACTCCGGTCGCCAGCATGTCGAGCCGGTTTCGGATCGGCTGCGTCCAGGCGACCGGCATGCCGGGCACTTGGAGTCTCTCGTTCATCGATGCGATCAACTCGTCCTGCGTCGAGACGCGCATCTCGGGCCAGAACGGACGGAAGATCGGTTTGATCCAGCCGGGCCAGCCGGAGTACCAGCGTCGATGGAAGGCCTTCGGCCATTCTTCGCGCGGTTTCAAGACGATCGTCGTCTCGAACATCTCGACCGGAGCCGGGTCGGTCGAGCTCTCGAACTTGCCCGATTTGCCCAGAACCGACTGCACTTCAGGAAAGGACATGATGATCCCGTCGGTCTTGACGAGAATCTCGCGCGCCTGCTCGACCGACATCATTGGAAGACCGGTCGGCATGTACATGAGCGAACCTTCTCGGAGTTGAGGCATGAACTCGGAGCCGAGCGACAGCGCCAGCGGAATGACCGCGGGGATCAGAAGAAAGTTCAGAAGGAGCGTGGTCTTGGGCCAGCGCAGCGCCCAGTTCAGGACCGGAGCGTAAAGACGCCGTGTCGCGAGGGCAGCGGGATTCCGATCCTCCGAACGAATCTTTCCGCGCATCCAGGCTCCCATCAGGATCGGAACCAGGGTGATCGACAGGATCGAGGCCGACGCGATCGCGAAGGTCTTGGTGAAAGCGAGCGGATGGAAGAGCCGCCCTTCCTCGCCGGTCAGGAGAAAGACCGGCAGAAAGGAGACGACGATGATGACGAGCGAGAAGAAGATGGCGCGGCCAACCTGTTGCGAAGCCGCGAGGATGGCTCCCTCTCGTGCTCTTCGATCATCTCCAACCACCGCCAAATGGCGGTGCGCGTTCTCGACCATCACGATCGAGGCATCCACGAGGACGCCGATCGCCAGAGCGAGCCCCCCGAGCGACATGATGTTGGAGGAGACGTGGAGCAGCGCCATGGGCAAGAACGAGATGACGATCGCGACCGGCAGGACCGTGATGGGAACGAGAGCGGAGCGGAAGTGGAAAAGAAACATCAGTGTGACGATGGCAACGACGATCACTTCCTCGATGAGCGTTCGCTTCAACGTGTCGATCGCGCGATGGATCAGCTCGGAGCGGTCATACGCGACTTTCAGCTCGACGCCTGGAGGAAAGGACGGTGCAAGCTCGGCGATTCTCTTCTTGACCGCCTCAACGACCGAGAGAACGTTCTCGCCCGCGCGCACGACGACGACTCCTCCGATCGCCTCCCCTTCCCCGTTCCAATCGACGATGCCGCGGCGCATCTCGGGCCCGAAGTGGATCGTCGCGACATCGGAGAGGTAGACGGGAGTCCCGGTCTTGACCTGGGCCTTGATGGGGACCCGTTGGAGGTCCTCGAGGCTCTGGATGTAGCCGCGGCCACGCACCATGTATTCGCGCCCGGTCCACTCGACCACGCGTCCTCCGACATCGCCGTTGGACTCCTTCACGGCGGTCAAGACCTCAGGGAGGCCGATTCCGTAGGAGGCGAGCTTCGTCGGGTCGACCTCGACCTGGTACTGCTTCTGGAATCCCCCGACCGACGAGACCTCGGCCACGCCCGGCACCGCGCGGAGCCAGTAGGAGAGGTCCCAATCCTGGAACGTCCGCAGGTCCGCCAGTGAATGCTGGCCTGTCTTGTCCACGAGAACGTATTCGAAGCCCCAGCCCACGCCGGTCGCATCCGGACCGAGGTTGGGGTTCACGCCCTCGGGAAGCTGGCCTCTCAGGCCGTTCAAGTACTCGAGCACGCGGCTTCTCGCCCAGTAGAGGTCGGTGCCGTCCTGGAAGATGACGTAGACATAGGAGAAGCCGAAAAAGGAATAGCCGCGAACCGTCTTGACCCTGGGGGCAGAGATGAGAGCCGAGACGATGGGATAGGTGACCTGGTCCTCGATCAAGTTGGGGTTCTGCCCTTCCCAGTTCGTGTAGACGATGACCTGTACGTCCGACAGGTCTGGCAGAGCGTCGAGAGGAATGTGCCGGAGCGACCAGAGTCCGGCTCCGAATAGGCCGGCCACGATGACGACGGTCAGAAACTTGTTG
>DATDNV010000424.1:0-5178 GCA_036518075.1 Thermoanaerobaculia bacterium | reverse complement strand
GACCGGAACGAGTCTTTCGCAGCCGGCGCTAAAGAGTTAAAATTCCGGGACTTGCTCAGGGGTCGTGGTACGCGCGCCATCCGGGGGGAGGGAAGGACCGGCTGCGTCCTGTGGCTGCTCTTTCTCGGACTCGTGATCTATGCGCTCGTCGAGATCGTCCCGGCCCGGATCAACGCCGGGCAGTTCCAGGACGCGATTCAGGAGCAGGCGACGTTCGGCGCGACGCACCAGAACCCGCAGATCTACAGCGAGCTCCTGGAAAAGGCGGTGGAGCTCAAGCTGCCGATCCGGAAGGATCAAATCACCATCAACCGGACCCGCGAGTCGATTCAGATCGAGGCGCACTACGTGGTCCCCGTCGAGTTTTTCGGCGGCCTGATCAAGTTCTCGATGGCCTTCGACCCCGTGATCGCCCGGCCCCTCGTCCAGATGTAGCCGTGCGGCGATCCGGTTCTATATCAGATCTGACATAACACCGCCCGACCAAAGCCGGGAACCTAGTCCGGGCGCCGCGTGGCGTCCGACGAGAGGGACGGCGGAGAGGGGAGCTTCAGCATCTTCCGCATCTGCCAGTCGAAGTACCGATCGGGCAGGAGACGCCGAAGGGGAATCAGGAGGCGGGCGAGGAAAGTCACCGGGTAGCGCGTCCGGGGCTGCTCGGATTCGATCGCGTCCACGATGACGCGGGCAACCGCCTCGGGAGGGAGCTCTCCCTTCCGAAGGTCGACGTCCATCGCACGTTCGGCACCGGGATAGAAGGGGGAGTACGGGCCCGCGCCCTTGAGGAAGGAATCGGCCTCATGACGCGCCCGCGCCTCGAAGCGGGTCGTGATCGTGCCGGGCTCGATGACGGCGACGCGGATTCCGAAGGGAGAAACCTCGACGCGAAGCGCATCGGAGATCGCCTCCAGCGCATGTTTGGCGGAGCAGTAGGGGGCTGCGAAAGGAATGGAGACCTTGCCGCCCACGGAGGACACGTTCACGATCGTGCCCGAACGGGCCCGACGCATCGCCGGAAGCGCCGCTTGCGTCAACCGCAGGGCTCCAAACACGTTGACGTCGAACTGAGCCTGCCAGCGCTCGATCGAAACGTCCTCGACCGACCCGTACTGCGCGTAACCGGCGTTGTTCACCACCGCATCGAGGCGTCCCGCTTGCGAGAGCACGCTCTGCACGGCCGCGGCGCAGGAGGGGGCATCCTGCACGTCCAGCCGAAGGACCCGAATTCGGACGCCCGGCTGCTCGCCGAGAGACGCGATCGACCGCGGGTCTCGCGCGGACGCGAAAACACTGTGACCTCGGCGATCGGCCTCGATCGCCGCTGCGCGTCCGATGCCGCTCGAGCAGCCGGAGATGAGAATCACCTGCTCGCGCCGCACGGGCGGATGTTACCCTCTTCGGCTCGTGGGTTACGCGGAGAAGAACCTCGTCCCCGGAGAGAACCTCGAATATCGGGCGCGTTATCACTGGGTCATCTATCGATCCTCGCTCCTCCTTCTACTGCTCGGCTTCCTTCTCGCTGCCGGCGGGATTTATGCATGGAGAGTCGATCCCGCGGATCCGACCGGCCGCTGGATCGGGCTGGCCGCGCTCGCGTTCGGCGCGATCGCCGGAATCATGGCGATCGTCCGGCGGGTGCGCATTTCGGCGGACGAGTTCGTCGTGACGAACCGTCGGGTCATCCGCAAGGTCGGGCTCGTCTCGAGGGAGATCGAACAGGCGCCTCTCGACAAGATCCAGGACATCACCGTCGATCAGGGATGGCTCGGGCGTCTCTTGGGCTTCGGAACGGTGACGCTCGAGACCGCATCGGAGCGAGGCACTTTGGTTTTCCCGACGATCTCCGAGCCGGAAGGGCTTCGCAACGCTCTCTGGGGACACGCTCCCACGGCCGCTTCCGGGCCTTCCCTGACCGCGCCGGCGGCTCTGCCCCCCGGCGAGCGGCTCAAGGAGCTGGATCGCCTGCGCCAGCAAGGTCTCGTTTCCGATGAGGAATACGCGGCCAAGCGCCATGAAATCCTTGCGCATCTGTGAGTTGGACGCCGATTTTTGCCGCCGAGGACGTAATCCGCTTTTCGGGGTAATCGTCTAATCTATGTGCCAGCCCTCGCCATGATTCCGCGCCAGACTGATCCGGGGATCGACGAAAGTCGCCTCATCGAAGAGGTCCGCGCCGGACGAACGGAATCCTTCGAGTACTTCGTCCGGCGCTACCAGCGGAAGATCACCCGTGTCGCCTATCGGCTCCTTCGCGATTCCGGGGAAGCGGACTGCGCCGCCCAGGAGAGCTTTCTGCGCGCCTACCAGAATCTGAACGACTTTCGCGAGGGATCGACGTTCGAGACCTGGGTCACCCGCATCTGCATCAACTGGTGCAAGGACCGGCTGAAGCGGCGTCGGCTCGTCTTCTATTTCCACCAGTCAGCCGTCGATGAAGACGGAGAGGCCGGTCCGCGGGAGATCGCCGCGCACCCCGACCCGTCTCCCGAGAGACGCGCGATGTCGCGCGAAATCCGAGAGCGGCTCCGGACCGCCATGGAGAGTCTGTCGCCCCGCCAGCGGACGATCTTCGTCCTGAAGCATTTCGAGGAGTTGTCGATTCCGGAGATCGCGGACCTGACCCATCTGGATTCCGGCACGATCAAGTCACACCTCTTTCGAGCCGCGCATAAGATTCGAGAACGGCTCGCAGAGCTGAGGAAGTCATGACCATGGAACCCGCCGACAGGCCGGACGCACATCTGACCGAGCCGGAGCTGTTCACGCTCGCCTTGCCGCCGGCGGGGGAGCCGGAGGCGCTTCCCCGGCATCTCTCCGATTGTCCCCGCTGCAGCCGGGCGTTCTCCGAGTGGAAGGCGGCGGTTCGGGAGCTGGCCGAGGAAGAGCCCGAGGCTCTGCGCCGGCGCACGCCGGAGCAGTGGGACGCGTTGGCCGACCAGACGCTCGAGGCCGTGCGGCGAAGCCGCGTCGGACGCCGTCGCGTCTCGGTCCGATGGGCGCTTGCCGCCGCGGCGGTCGCGGCGTTCTTCGCAGTCGCTCTTCCCGTCTGGCGAGGACGATCTGCGCCTGAACACCCCGCCGCGAAGGAGGCGACCTCCACGCTGTCGCCTCAGGATCAAGCGGACGATGCGCTTCTGAGGGACGTGGCTCGCCTCACCCGGTCGGAAGACGAATCGAGCCGTCTCTGGAGCTCGCTCGCGCCGGAACCCGGCCCGAACGAAGACGACCGGCTGTGAAACGCGGATCACTCGCCGCCCTCGTTCTCCTCGTGGGGACGCTCGGACTCCACGCTCAGGATTGGGACGGGAAGTGGTGGAAGAACTCCCGATTGGCGCAGGAGATCGCGCTGACCTCCGAGCAGGCCGACCGGATCGAGAAAGTGTTCGTCCAGAGCCGGCCAGCACTCATTGACCTGCGCGCAGACCTCGAGAAGAAACAGTTCTTCCTCCAGCAGGCGATGGAGGAGCAGTCCGTGCCGCGAGGAGAGCTCGAGTCGAAAATGGAGGCCGTGGAGGACGCGCGCGCGGCTCTGCAGAAGGCGCGGCAGCGGATGCTTCTCGACATCCGGCAGGTGCTCAAACCCGAGCAATGGCAAAAGCTCGTTCAGAAGAGACAGGAGATGCGGTTGCGCGTCATGGAGCAGCGCCGCGAGATGAAGGACGCGCGCCCTCCCGCGCGCAAGCCGGCGCAGAAGTAATCAAGATTCCAGATCCAAAATTCAAAATGGACTGCCGGCGCCATTTTGAATCTTGAATTTCGAATCTGGAATTTATTTCAGCGACTGTCCTCCATCCACTCTCAGGATCTGACCGGTGATGTACGAAGGGCCCGTACAGAGAAAGACGACCGCCTGGGCGACGTCCTCGGGTTCTCCGATGCGTCCCAGCGGAACCCGCCGGGCGTAACGCGCCGCGTCCTGCGCGGTCGTGCCGCTGGGAACGAGCACGGCTCCCGGGGCGACGCCATTGACGGTGACCTCCGGAGCAAGCTCGACTGCCAGCGCGCGCACCAGACCTTCGACCGCTGATTTGGAAACGGCGTGCGCGAGATATCCCTTCGGAGGGTCGTGGGCCATCATGTCGGAAATCAGGACGACGCGTCCGCGGCGTGAAGCGAGTACGGACGCCGCTTCGCGCGCGAGGAGGAATCCCGCGCGCGCATTGACGTCGAGCTCTTCGCTCCAGATCTCGTCGGTAGTGTCGGGCAGGGCCGCGCGGCGAAAAACGGACGCCGAATGCACGAGCCAGTCGAGCGCGCCGAGGCTCGCGACCGAGCGGCGGACGAGCTGGCGGCAGGCCTTCGGATCTGCGAGATCGGCCTGAAGCGCCTCCGCCCGCTGTCCTCTTTCTTGGATTTCACGCACCAGGCCAGCCGCTTCATCGTGCGACGACCGATAGTGAACGGCGATATCGGCTCCCGCGCCGGCCAGCGCCAGGGCGATGGCGCGCCCCACGCGCACGCCGGCTCCCGTGACGAGGGCGACTCGCCGGGAGCCTTTCTTTTCCGCCACACCCCATCGTAACCTTTCGCCGCGAAAGGCCGTAATTCGAATGAGATCAGGTCCCTCGATGCGACAGCGATGAGCAGATTCCGCTACGCCCGAATTGCAGTGCTCCTGGGTTTTCTTCTCGCTTCAGCCGCGAGCGCGGGCTCCGTGAGCGGGAAAGTAGTGGACGCGTCGGGAACGCCGGTCGCGAGAGCGCGCGTCGAGTGGATGCCTTTTCGAGATGAGGATCAGACGCTGGTGGACGAAACCCGAGGCGCCGAGCCCGCGATCCTCGGAACGGTTCAGACCGATGCCGCGGGCCGCTTTCGGATTGCGCTCGATAAGCCGGGTCTGTCTGTCTCTGTTCGCATAATAGCGGCGAATCTCCCGGCGGCTCGTCTTCCGGGTCCTTACGACTCCTCGGAGGATGCGGCGGTTGCCGATGTCGCTCTTCCGGCGGGCGCTCGCGCCTCGGGCCGCGTCATGGACGAGACCGGCAAGCCTGTCGCCAATGCCAGAGTCGTCGTTCGAGGAGACGAACTGCTCTCGGAGGACGATATCCAGTTCTCATCGGAGGCGAAGACGGCAGCCGACGGCACCTACTCGATGCTGAATGCCCCCGCCGCGCCCCGATGGCTTCGCGTTTCGACGCCCGGCCTGTCTCGGTTTTCTCGTCAGGAGCTCCAGGCCTC
>DATDNV010000423.1:0-2100 GCA_036518075.1 Thermoanaerobaculia bacterium | reverse complement strand
TGAGGGGCGCCGGCAAGTCGGCCGGTACCGATTCAACGGCTAAAAGGAGCAGAGCGATGTCCAGCGCTTCACCGAGTCACCGCGGAGGCATCGAGTCCGGGAAGGCCGCGAGCCTCGCGGACACCGCGTCGCCCTGCTCTTTCGAATGCGAGGAGCCGAGACCGTTCCAAGACCCGTCGCTCGGGTTGGTGCTGACCGGCGGAGGCGCGTTCGGCGCGTGGGAGGCCGGAGCGCTCGAAACGCTCTTCGACTACTGGAATCAGAAGTACGGGACCGACCCTCCGATCCGGCTCGTCGTCGGTACGAGCACGGGCGCGTTGATCGCTCCGTTCGCGGCCCTCGGCCGGACCGCGGTCCATTACGTCGCCGACTGGTATCAAAGGGTCACGACGAAGGACATCTACCGCCTCAGCCTGCTGCACCTTCTGCGCTTTCAGTCGATCTACGACTGGGGGTTTCCCGACGAGCGGTGCGTCCCGAGGCGCGGCCTCTACCGGAAGTACGCCGAGGTCCTGCAGGGCCTGGAGCTGCCCGATGGTCGCGACGCACTCGAGGCGGTCGCGCGGGCTTGGGCCTCGTCCGCAGATCGGAAGATCGTCGCGGCGTCGGTCATCGATTTCTCAACGGGAGCGACCGACTACGTCATGAACTCTCCCGATGACCTGCCGCCGGCCGGGCCGGACGAGGGTCGGTATTGCTCGCGCTTCTACGACGGTGTCTTCGCATCCGCCGTGCCCCCGCTTCTGGGGCCGCCGACCCCTATTCTCGGCCGCACCGCGCGGTTTCCCGGCAAGACGCCGCATTTCGACGGCGGTCCCTATCAGGAAGCTCCGTTCGACGTCTTCTTTGAAATCCAAAGCGAGCAGCGGGTGCGGTTGACCCACGTGATCCTCATCTCCTCTTACCCCTTTTTCCCCGGCAGCGACGGGAAGCCGGCGCAGGCGACGCGGTTTCCGGCCGATCCGAATATTCTCGAAATCGGAGGCCGCTTCGACTCCGTCCTGTCCGAGGCCGCGGTGACGAACCTGACGCGCCTCGCCTGTCAAACGTTGAGGCTGCAGGCGAAGGGGCACGACCCGGAACAGATCCGAAAACACACGGGAATGCGACCGCCGCACTGCCGCGATGGTGAAATCCCGCAGCTCGTGACCGCGTTTCCCCATGAACGCATGGGTTTTGATCCGGACCGCTTCAACGAGACGGAGATGGGCGAGATGCGGCGGCGCGGCCAGACCCAGGCGCTTCCTCTCTTTCGGAGATATTTCCCCTAGGGCCCTCAGGTCTGGGCCTGCGTGTCGGTGCTTCCGGTGTCGGGCTGATCGCGAAACGTGATCGAGACCGAGCCCAGGCGGAACGTATCTCCGTTCTCCAGCCGCACCGGGGACTGGACGCGCTCTTCGTGAAGAAACGTTCCGTTCTTGCTCTTGAGGTCCTCGAGCGTCGCTTCCCCGTTTCGGATTCGGATTCGGGCGTGGTGCCGGGAAATGCTCTTCTCGTGGAGTCGTACACCGGCGTCCCGGCCCCGGCCAATGACGTTGAGCCCGTCACGGAGAGGGATCTCGCGGTCCGGGAGCATGAGGCGGAAACGGGACTCGTCAGCCCCTTCCCATTCCGCGGGAGCTTGCCGTTCGATTCCGGGGCTCGAACCGCCGAGGCTCGAAGGGGAGGAAGTGCGCGACGCGCGGCGAAGCGGCTTTCGCCCGGGACGTGAATCGCCCTCTTTCGGGTTCGCGAGCAGTTCTTCAAGCGCGTAAGCCAGGTCGAGAGCGGATTGGAACCGTTCCTGCGGGTTCTTGTCGAGGCATCTGCGAGCGATCCGCAGAACCGCTGCCGGAGGTCCCTTGAGCGCGGGAAAAACCGGATCCTCGCGCAGGATCGCCACCAGTGTTTCGACGGTCGAGGCGGCGCGAAAGGCGCGCCGTCCCGTGGTCATCTCGAACAGAATCGCGCCGAAGCTGAAGATGTCGGAACGGAAGTCCGCGGGCTGACCGCGGACCTGCTCGGGAGACATGTAACCCGCCGTTCCCAGGATCAACCCGGGTTCCGTCGCCGTCGACAGGGTCGCCGCCTGCGGTTCCGATGAGTCGGCCGGCTCCGCCG
>DATDNV010000422.1:0-3137 GCA_036518075.1 Thermoanaerobaculia bacterium | reverse complement strand
GGGTTCAAGGCCGGCGCGCTTCAGCGGGGCCTCTCCGCCGCGTCCGGCGAGTTCGTGATGATCTTCGACGCCGACTTCGTGCCGCACCCGAGGATCCTGCGGGAGAGCCTTCCGTACTTCGCCGACCCTGAGGTGGGAATGGTTCAGGCTCGGTGGGACCACTTGAACCGGGACTACTCGATCCTGACCCGGATCCAGTCGATCTTCCTCGATGGGCACTTCGTCATCGAGCACACCGCGCGGCATCGCTCTGGCCGCTTCTTCAACTTCAATGGAACGGCCGGTATCTGGCGGCGCGCTTGCCTCGAGCAAGCCGGCGGATGGCAGGCGGATACCCTGACGGAAGACCTCGACGTGTCTTACCGGGCCCAGCTCGCGGGCTGGAAATTCGTGTATCTCCGGGATCTGGTCGTGCCCGCGGAGCTGCCCGTCGATATGAACGGTTTCAAGTCGCAGCAGCATCGATGGACCAAGGGCTCGATCCAGACCGGCAAGAAGCTGCTCCCCGCCATTCTGCGCAGCCGATTTCCCTGGAAGGTCAAGGCCGAAGCCTTCTTCCACTTGACGAACAACTTCTCCTATCTTCTGGTCGTGATCCTGGCGCTCCTCATCGTGCCCGCGATCGTGATCCGCGAGCGCATCGGCTGGAGGCGGGTCGCCATCATCGACTTTCCGCTGTTCTTCGGAGCGACCTTCTCTTTCATCGCGTTCTATATCTCTTCGCAACGGGAGATCGGGCGGGATTGGCGGCCCACGCTCAAGTGCATGCCGCTGCTCATGTCGCTCGGGATCGGTCTCTCGTTGAACAACCTGCACGCCGTGCTCGAAGGCCTGTTCAATCGTTCGAACGAGTTCACGCGAACGCCCAAGTACCGCATCGAAACCGCCGGAGAGGAATGGCGGAGCAAGAAGTATCGAGCGCGCACGAACTCATCGCTGTTCGGGGAGACTCTCCTGGCCGCCTATTTCTTCGGAGCGACGCTCTTTGCGATTCGGGAGAATTACTGGATCGGAGTGCCGTTCCTGTTGATCTTCTTCAATGGCTTCGCCTATACGGCGGTCCTGTCCCTGGTCTCTCGGCGGACCGGCGGCAGCGCCGCACACCTGCCCTCGATCGAGGCCGCCGCGGGAGACGTCCACGGAGTCTGACCGCGCGAAGCTGGCGCGCAGCCCTGGGGACTCGCAATGAAGGATCCCGTTTGCCAGATGACGGTCGAGCCCGCGAGCGCCGCGGCGATGCGCGTTTACCACGGACGCACCTACTACTTCTGCGCGCCGGGCTGTGCCGAAGCCTTCGACGAGGACCCGGAGCGATATGTCATCGGAGCGGAACCGCGCAACCCGAACGACGAGCCTTCCCGAAGCCAGAGGGAAAGGAAGAGGCAGGGACGGCTCCCGATGTTCTCTCCGGATTCGCCGAGCAGCTCGATGACGGCGGCGGCGCGAGGAGCGTCCGGCCTCCGTGCCCTCGAGTCGGACCCCGGCCGTGATGAGTCGAGCTCAGGGAGCCGGAGGGTGACGCTGGCCCTGGAGGGGATGCACTGCGCCTCCTGCGTCGCGACGATTGAGAACGCGCTCGCCGACGTGCCGGGCGTGGAATCCGCCTCGGTCAACCTCGGAACGAGCCGGGCCGAGGTGGAAGGACGGGATCTGGACGCTCGGCGGCTCATCGACGCCGTGCGCGCGAGCGGGTACGATGCGCAACCCGCCTCCGACGTCCGCCCCTTTTCCGACGACGCGCGCCGCCGGCGAGAACTCCGCGACGTGCTCTCCCGTGTACTGCTCGCCGCCGCTCTGACGGTCCCGGTGCTCGCGATCTCCATGGGAAATCTCCAGTTCCGGGGCCGTGACGTCGTTCAGCTCCTCCTGACTTTGCCCGTTTACCTCTGGGCCGGGTGGCCCTTCCTGGCCGGAACGGTACGGACCCTGCGCCACCGGACGGCGAACATGGACACGCTGATCGGCCTGGGAACGACCGCGGCGTTTCTTCTGTCGGTCGCGTCCACGTTGTTTCCGGCGACGTTCGCCGCGGCGAGCCACGGAGGGATGGCGCCCGTCTACTACGAGGCGGTCGGTGTCATTCTGACTCTGATCCTCCTCGGGCGCCTTCTCGAGACCCGGGCGCGCGGCCGAACGTCCGCGGCGATCCGCCAGCTGCTCGATCTGTCCCCCAAGAAGGCCCGGCGGATTCAGTACGGTGTGGTCGTCGAGATCCCCCTGACGGAAGTCGCCGTCGGCGACCGGCTCCTGGTCAAGCCCGGCGACGGCATTCCCGTGGACGGAACAGTGCTTTCCGGCGCATCGGCGGTCGACGAATCGATGATCACGGGTGAATCGGCGCCGGTCTCCAAGAAGTCCGGGGATCGCGTCATCGGAGGAACGATCAATCGCGAAGGCGCGCTCGAGATGCAGGCGACCGCCGTCGGCAAGGACACGGCTCTCGCTCAGATCGTCAAGCTCGTCGGACAGGCGCAGGCCTCGAAGCCGCCGATTCAAAAGCTCGCCGACCGGATCGCGGGTGTCTTTGTTCCGATCGTCCTGATCATTGCCGTCGCCACCTGGGTCGTCTGGTTCGTCGTCGGTCCCCAGCCGCGGATCCTCTTCGCGACGGTCGCCATGGCGTCCGTTCTCATCATCGCCTGCCCCTGCTCGCTCGGTCTGGCGACTCCCACCGCGATCCTCGTCGGCACCGGTCGCGGCGCCCGTTCGGGGATCCTCTTTCGGAACGCCGAGGCCCTGCAGAGATCGGGTTCGCTGACGACCCTTCTGCTCGACAAAACCGGAACGATCACGGAAGGGAAGCCCCGGCTTGCGGATCGAGTCCGAGTGGGGGGAGTCACCGACGAGCAGATCCTGGCGCCCGCCGCGGCCGTGGAAGAATCCTCCGAGCATCCGTTCGCGCGAGCGGTCGTGGAAGCGGCGCGGGACAAGGGAATCACCTGGCGGCGAGCAATCGATTTCCTCTCTCACGCCGGGATGGGCGTCGAGGCTCGCGTCTCCGGACGGCGGGTTCTCGTCGGGAGTCCTCGCTTCTTTCAGGAGCGGCAGATCGCGACGGACGCGGTTCGGGAAGAGATCGACCGATTCTCCGGGGAGGCGAAGACCGTGCTTCTCGTCGCATCGGATGGAACGCTCCT
>DATDNV010000421.1:0-6016 GCA_036518075.1 Thermoanaerobaculia bacterium | reverse complement strand
CGATCTCTTCCTCGAGCGCTTCACTGCCGCGTACCAGCTGCGCGAGCGCGTCGTTCCCGAAGGCACGACCGGCTATCGGGTGCTGAACTCCGAAGGGGACGGCTGTCCGGGGGTCGTGGTCGATCGATACGGCGACGTCCTGGTGCTCGAACTCCTGACGGCCGGGACCGAGGCCTGGAGCGCCGACCTCCAGGCGGCGGCCCGCGAGGCGTTCTCACCGAGGCGCCTCGTAGTGCGAGCGAACGGGGCGGAGCGAGATCTCGAGCGCAACCGCGGCGCGCGCGGCCTTCCGGGGGCTCGCGGGGCGGCCGATCGGGGCTCGGCCTCGCCGGAGGAGGTCCCCGAGGCCGGTGAAGGGCGCGAGGATCTCGCCCCCTTTCTCGAAGGAGGCCTGAAGTTCACCGCTGACCTCGCGGCCGGCCAGAAGACCGGCTTTTTTCTGGATCAGCGCGACAATCGCGTGCGGCTGCGTTCGGTCGCCGGCGGACGCACGCTGCTGAACCTCTTCTCCTACTCGGGAGCCTTCTCGGTCGCCGCGCTGGCCGGCGGAGCGGCCAGAGCGGTGGACGTCGATTCCTCGGAGACCGCCCTCGCCCTGGCGCGCCGCCACCGCGAGGCGAATGGACTCCCGTTTGAAGACGCCGACTTCGTTCGAGCCGACGTGTTCGAGGATCTTCGGCGCCGGGTCCGGGAACGCGAGACCTGGGACGTCGTCGTCTGCGATCCTCCTGCGTTTGCGAAGAAGAAATCGGATCTCGAGCGTGCCGCGCGCGGTTACAAAGACATCAATCGGCTGGCGATGACGCTGGTCTCGCCCGGTGGATTTCTCATGACCTTTTCCTGTTCGGGTCTGATGAGTTTGGATCTTTTCCAAAAGATCGTGTTCTCGGCTAACCTTGAATCGGGGAGTTCCTTGTCGTTCGTGGCGCGCTGCGGCGCCGGGCCCGATCATCCGGTGTCGCTCGATTGTCCCGAGGGGGAATATCTGAAGGGTTTCTGGCTGAGGAAGGAGCCATCATAGAGCTCGACGCTCGCTCGACGTCGAAGCCGCGTGCGGAGAACACGCGACCGGTGCACATCACGCTCCTCGGCCCGGCACCTCCGGACAGAGGGGGGATCGCTCACGAGACGGCGCACTTGGCCGAAGAGCTGCGGCATCTCGCCTCGGTCGAGTATCTGACGTTCTCGCGAGTCTATCCGCGCTGGCTCGATCCTCGCCGCTTCGCGATCGATCCGCGCCTGACTCCCGCTCCGGCCGTTCCGGTGCTCGACTATCTCTCCGTTCGCTCCTGGCGCGAGACCGCCGAACGGGCGGCGTCGCTCTCGACCGACGCCCTGCTGGTTCCCTGGTGGACCTCCTTCTGGGCCATGCCGGTCCGAACCGTCTTTCGCCGGCTGAAGCGGCTGCGTCCCGAGACGCGACGGGTCTTGCTCTGCCATAACCTCGAAGACCACGAGGCAGGACTCTGGGCGCGTTGGCTCTCGGTGGGCGTCTTCTCCGAGTCGGACGCCTACCTGGTTCACAGCGACGCCAATCGCCGCGAGCTGCTGAATCGGTTCCCGTCCAGGCCCGTCGAGGCGCTCTCCCTGCCGGCGCCCGAAATCGTCGCCGACCGCGATCAGGCCCGGCGCACGCTCGGTATCGAAGGCCGGCTGGTTCTCTTCCTCGGACTCGTTCGGCCTTACAAGGGTGTGGACGTGTTGCTCGCCGCAGCGCCGCGGATCGTCCGGGAAACGGGAGCGAAGATCGCGATCGTCGGAGAAGTGTTCGAAGACGCCCGGCCGCTGAAGCGGATGTGGGAGACGAGCCCGGTTCGGGATCGAGTGATCTGGAAGGACGAGTATGTCTCGGAAGAGGAGATGGCGTTGTGGCTCGCGGCCTGCGATGTTCTCGCGCTGCCATACCGGCGGATCTCGTCTTCCGCGATCGCGGCGCGGGGGATCGGGGCGCGCAGGCCCATCGTCGCGTCGGCCGTCGGAGGTTTGAAAGAGGCGATCGTTCCGGGCGAGACCGGAGAGCTCTTCGAGCCGGGCGATGCCGACGCTTTGGCAAACGCGGTGTCGCTCGTTCTGGCGAGAGGTCCCGAGTCCTATGCGCCCGGGCTCGCCGACGTGCTGCGCCAAACGGCCTGGCCTGCCTACGCGCAGCGGATCGTCGCGTTCCTCGAGCGCTGCCGCGCCGAGGCCCCGGTTCCGCGCTCGTCATAGCCGGGCGCGCCGCCCGCGCGGCGTCTCCTTCGCGTTCGCCTCGATATACTCCGCCCCGGTGGATCTGGATCTCACGGAAGAACAGGCGCTTCTTCAGTCTGCCGTGCGGGATTTTGCGAGGGACCGGCTTCGTCCCCGCGCCGCGTTGATCGATCAGACCGGGGAGTTTCCTCGGGACCTGTTCGCGGAGGCGGGCGAGCTGGGCCTCGCGGGAGTGTCGGTACCGGCCGAGCACGGCGGCGCCGGGATGGACCGGGTGTCCTACGCGATCGTGATCGAAGAGGTCTCGCGCGTCTGCGCCAACATGGGCGTGATTCTTTCGGTGAACAATTCTCTCGTTTGCGACCCGATCGACGCCTGGGGGAACGAAGCGCAGAAGAAGAAATACCTCGAGCCGCTCGCCCGGGGCGAGAAGCTGGGCTGCTTTGCCCTGACGGAGCCCAACGCCGGCTCGGACGCCGCCAACCAGCAGACGCGCGCGATCAAGGACGGCCACTTCTACCGGATCTCCGGGCAGAAGGTTTTCATCACCTGCGGGCAGGCGGCCGACGTCTGCCTGCTTTTCGCGATGACCGATCCCGAAAAGAAGGCGCGCGGCATCTCCGCGTTCCTCGTCGATGCGGATACACCCGGCTTTGACCGATCCCGTCATCAGATCAAGCTCGGCGTCAACGCTTCCGGAACGGTCGAAATCTTCCTGACGGAGGTCAAGGTCCCCGCCGAAAATCTCCTGGGACGCGAGGGAGACGGCTTTCGGATTGCGATGCAGACGCTCGACGGCGGCCGGATCGGGATCGCTGCGCAGGCGGTCGGTATCGCGACCGAGGCCTACGAAGCCGCGCTTGCCTATGCGAAACAACGGCGCGCCTTCGGAAAACCGATCTCCGAGTTCCAGGTGATTCGCTTCTACCTCGCCGACATGGCGACTGAGCTGGACGCGGCGCGGCTGATGACCCGCCGGGCCGCCGCGGCGAAGGAGTCGGCGAAGAGAAACGGAGGCCGGTACGGGCTCGAGGCGGCCGAGGCGAAGCTTTTTGCCGCCGAAATGGCGCAGCGCGTGACGACCAAGGCGCTCCAGATTCACGGCGGGTACGGCTACACCAAGGAGTATCCGGTCGAGCGCAATTTTCGCGACGCCCGGATCACGGAGATCTACGAAGGCACGAGCGAGATCCACCGCCTGATCATCGCGAGGGAGATCTTCAAGGATGCCGGTCTGGCGATCGGGCAATGACAGCGAGAGGAGGACTTAGGACGTAGGACGTAGGACGTAGGTCTTGGGCTCGACCCTGTCACCTACGTCCTTCGACCTTCGTCCTTTCCTATGCCGCAGACACGCATGTTCCGGGACCGCATGGTCTCGATGGAGCAGACCCTCGAACGCGGGGAAAAACATCTGGAGTTTCTCAAGGCGATCTGCCGGCGGGCGTTTCCCGACTTCGAGTACCGGGAGCACCTCCTGGATCACGAGCGGGATCTCTTCGTCATGGTGATCGCCAGCGCCGACGGGCGGCGGCGCTCGATCGGCTGGACGCGAATGGTGCTGTTCGATGCCGAGCGGCTGCCGGCCCTGATCGCGAATCCGGATTCCGATCTGGCCGAAAAGATGGTCACGTTCTTGAAGGACCGCTCGGGCCGGCCGGAGATCGTGGTCACGTTCCGTCACCTCGAGGACGGCTGGGTGGATTCTCCCGAGCCGCGCCGCGAAAAGCGCCGCGGACGCCGCGGACGAGGAGATTCTCGGGGACGCCGCGACGAGAGACGGACGGGTGTGCCTCAGCCAGGTGGGCGGCCGCCCGGGCCGCCGCCGGGGCCGCCTCCCCAGCGGCGGGACCGGGAGATCCCTGCGGCCGCGAATCGACCTCCGACCGCGCCGGGCGGCGAGAGCACGCCCGGCCAGCGGCCCGGTGGCCGCCGCCGGAGATTTCGGCGGCGGCGCGGCCGCAGAGGCGGGGGCGGGTCGAATCCCGCCAGCCGTCCCGCGCCGACGACATGAACTTCGAGCTGACTCCGGATCAAGAGCAGATTCGAGACACGGTCCGCGACTTCGCCGACGCGAAGATCGCGCCCGGCGTCGCCGAGCGCGAGGAGAGCGAATGCTTTCCCTCCGAGATCGTGGCGGAGCTCGGATCGATGGGAATCCTCGGAATGATGGTTCCCGAGAAGTACGGCGGCGCCGGAGCGGATGCCCTCTCCTACATCCTGGCGGTCGAGGAGCTCGCGCGCGTCTGCGCCTCCACGGCGGTCATTGTCTCGGTCAATAACTCGGTCTTCTGTTATCCCGTCTGGAAGTACGGGACGGAGGAGCAGAAGTTGACGATTCTCGCCGAGGTTGCCTCGGGCCGGAGCCTGGGAGCGTACGCGCTCACGGAGCCTCAGTCGGGATCGGACGCCGCCAACCAGAAGACCCGCGCGGTGCGCGACGGCGATCACTACGTCCTCGACGGCGTGAAAGCCTGGATCACCAATGCCGGAGTCGCGCAGTGGTACGTCGTCATGGCGATGACCGATCCTTCTGCCGGAACGCGAGGCATCACGGCCTTCCTCGTATCGGCCCGCGACCCCGGAGTGCGCGCGGGAGCGCCGGAGGCCAAGATGGGGCTGCGCGCCTCCAAGACCGCGAGCCTCTACCTCGAGGGCGTTCGCGTTCCCGCGTCGCGCAGGCTCGGAGCGGAAGGTCAAGGGTTCGTCATCGCGATGACGACGCTCGATCACAGCCGGATCGGGATCGCGGCGCAGGGAGTTGGAATCGCACGCGCCTGCTACGATGCGTCGGTCGAATATGCACGGACGCGAGAGACGTTCGGCAAGAAGCTCGCGGAGCACGAGGCCATCGCGTTTCAGATCACGGACATGAAGGTGCAGATCGACGCTGCCCGGCTTCTCACCTATCGCGCAGCGCTTCTCTCCGAGAAATCCGGCATCCGCTTTTCCAAGGAGACCTCGATGGCGAAGGTGTACGCGACGGAAATGGCCAACGCCGTCGCGGCGAGAGCGGTCCAGATCTTCGGCGGATATGGGTACTCCCGCGAGTATCCGGTCGAGCGCTACTATCGGGATGCGCGTGTCACGACGATCTACGAGGGAACGAGCGAGATTCAGCGGATCGTGATCTCCAAGAATTTGCTGGCGGGGCGCTGATGGTCGACGAGGATTCGTCCGTCCCGTTTCTGCCGGAGAGTGGGCCGGGCGACGAAGCTTCCGCGGAGCGGTCGCTTCCCGCGCAGGAGCCTCCCGTCGAGTCCCTCGTCCGCGCGGAGTCGGAACGGACCTCCGCCGTCGGAAGCGAAGTCCCCGTTCCCGCGCCCGAGATGCCGGACGCCGGCCTCAGGGCGGATGCCACCCCGGGCGTAGGAGGAGCAGACCGGCGCCGGGTGCCCCGCGGCCCGAAGTCCGAGCTGCTCGAAACGCAGGAACCGGTGTGGCATGAATCGATGGGCTATCGGCTTCGATTCGAGCCCCGCGATCTCACGCGGCTTCGAGAGCTTCCGGGCTCGAAAGGCAAGACGGATCGAGAGCTGGGCCAGAGCTTCTTCGAGAGCTTTGCGGCCCGGCTCACGGCAGCCATGGAGGGAGACGTGGAAACCCCCGCCGATGTGCGTGTGATTGTCGACCCTTATTCGCGTCAGGCGTTTCTGGCCGTCGGGAGAACCATTCGGGGAATCGTCAGCTTCTGAGAGATCAGATATCGGCGCTGAAGAGAAGAGTCTTGTCCCGGAAGAGGTGCGCTTTTCGCTGATGCGAATCGATCGTCACGGCGACCGGTCCTTGCCTGGCGCCGGCGCTGGCGAGGTCTTCGGCCCAGGAT